>NZ_OY730259.1 GCF_963422545.1 uncultured Flavobacterium sp. | reverse complement strand
GCACCGGAATTGGTTTAGAAGTTGTCAAAGAATTTATTGAACTCCATAAAGGAAAAATTGATGTTGAAAGTCAGGTTGGCGAAGGTACAAAATTTAAGGTAACATTTCCTTTAGGCAACTCCCTTTATAAGAAAAATGAAATCATTAACGAGGTTTTTAAAATAGAAAAAAACAAAAATCAATTTTTATCTAACTCTGCTAATAACCAATCATATGAAGATGATTTCACTAATCAATCAGTCGAAAATTCTAAAGTAGAAACTCCAAAATTGTATACGGTTTTGATTGTTGAAGACAATCCTGAATTAAGAGGTTATTTAAAAGAGGAACTAAGTAAAACCTACAAGGTTATTACAGCCGAAAACGGTAAAAAAGGCTACGAACTTGCGGTGCAAAAATTACCTGATCTAATAATTACAGATGTTATTATGCCGGTTATGGACGGACTGCAATTGTGTAAAAACATAAAAGGAGACTTAAAAACGAGTCATATTCCTTTATTAATGCTGTCAGCAAAAGCAATGGTAAAAGACAGATTAGAAGGTATAGATTCCGGTGCTGATATGTATTTGAGTAAACCTTTTGAATTAGATATTCTAAAATCCAGTCTGGCGCAGCTCATTATAAGTAGACAGATCATGTTTAAGAAATTTTACAGCGGAATCACCAAACACGGCAAAGAAAAAACCACATCTTTGGATAATGATTTCATTCAAAAAATCCTGCAATTTATTAATGAAAATATTAGCGAACCAGAATTGACGGTAGAATTACTGTCTTCTAAAATCTTTTTAAGCAGAAGTCAATTGTATCGAAAAATAAAAACATTAACAGGTATTTCAGTTAACGAATTTATTAGAAATGTACGATTAGAAAAAGCAAAACAATTGATCGAACAAGGAAACAATAACATTAATGAAATTAGCTATAAAGTAGGTTTTACTTCTCCCTCCTATTTTGCTAAATGTTATAAAATTAAATACGGTCATTTGCCTACTCAGGAAAAAAGAACAAAAGAATAAAGCGCTGAAAATAATAAGTTAAGGCAAAATGTATAAAAAAGAGTTTCAATTTTAGAATTGAAACTCTTTCTTTTTGTAAGTCAATTTTTTCAAAAAATGCTGCTTTTTCATTCAGACAAAAATTAATATATAATAAATATTGCCTTGATTTTTTAAACAAACACTATTTTTTAATCAAATTTTTTAGCAATAAATCAGTAGTTGTTTTAATGACACAATTCTCTCTTTTAGCATCAACAGGGGACTCACAGTTATTTTTTGCATCATCTGTTGCACAATATGCATCATCTGTTCTACAATAGCACCCCTCTACATTTTACTTTCGTTAAGAAATATTTAAGAAAAAAATTTTCTTGTCATAACTCAAAAATTGAGTGGTCAAAAAATCAAAAATTAAATGTTTTACTAACTAATTATTTAAAGTAAACTCTAAACAACCAATTTTTATGCAGAAAAGAACATTAAAAAAACTATTGTGTTTAATAGTATGTATGTGGGGAAATTTTTTCTTCG
Source organism: uncultured Flavobacterium sp. (assembly GCF_963422545.1). NCBI lineage: Bacteria > Pseudomonadati > Bacteroidota > Flavobacteriia > Flavobacteriales > Flavobacteriaceae > Flavobacterium > uncultured Flavobacterium sp. Next base: position 71,202 of record NZ_OY730259.1, on the reverse strand, counting down.
CTCAAACTGTTAAAGGTAAAGTAACATCAGGTGGAGCCAACCTGCCAGGTGTTAGTGTAATAGTACAAGGAACAAAAAACGGAACAGTCACCGATTTTGATGGTAGTTTTGTTTTAAACAATGTAGAATCAAAAGCTATATTGCTTTTTAGTTATGTAGGATATAAAAATTTATCATTACCGGCAAATACAAAATCAGTAATGCAGGTGGTTATGATTAATGATCTGGAAAAATTAAATGAAGTAGTTGTTATAGGATACGGAACTTCTAAAAGAAAAGATATCAATGGTGCAGTTTCTTCTATTAAAGCTTCTGAAATTCAGGACAAGCCTTTTGTCTCTATCGATCAGGCTCTTGTAGGTAAAGCTGCAGGTGTAAACGTTACTCAAAATTCAGGTACACCCGGAGGTGGAATCTCAGTACAAATTAGAGGAATTACTTCTATTAATGGTAACGAACCATTATATGTTATTGACGGAACACCGGTTTTTGCTGATAAAAACAACGACTCATTTTCATTCAGTGCTTTAGGTGGAGGAAGCGGACAAACTAAGAACTCTGCTTTGTCTGGTTTGAATATCTCAGACATTGAAACTATTGATATTCTAAAAGATGCATCGGCAACAGCAATATATGGTTCAAATGGAGCAAATGGTGTTGTTTTGATTACAACTAAAAAAGGAAAAAAAGGAAAATCAAAATTTGCATACGAAACGTATTTAGGTACACAACAAGTAACCAATACTGTTGATGTTTTAAACTTACCTCAATATGCTAAATATCAGGCAAAAATTTTCAAATTAAATGGTGAGCCTATTCCTTATCAATATCAAAAGCCTGATTTATTAGGTAATGGAACAAACTGGCAGGATGAACTTTTTAGAACCGCTACAATGTACAACCACCAATTGTCATTCTCTGGTGAAAAAGATGGAACACGTTTTTATACCTCTTTAAATTATTTTGATCAGGAAGGAATTGTTTTAAATTCAGATTTCAACAGATTATCTATGCGATTAAATGTAGATTCTAATGTAAAATCATGGCTAAAAATTGGTAATAATTTATCTGTAAGTAAATCGTCTCAGCAAGTAGTAAGAAACGATGACAGAGGTGGTTTAGTAATGAACGCATTAAGACAATCTCCAGAATTACCGGTTAGACAATCTGACGGTTCTTTTGCAGGACCAACTAGTGGTTTAGGATCTTCGGCAAATGAGGCAACTAACCCAATCGCTTTGGCACAATACAATAACTCAAAGACAGAAAGATTTAAAATTAATGGTAATTTATTTGCTGATTTTACCCTTATAAAAGGATTGGTTTTTAGAACAGAATTAGGATATGATTTGAATTTTTCAAAAAGTGCCACTTTTGTACCTAAATATACTTTAGGAAATGTATCTGAACTTTTAAACAAATCATTCAAACAACAGGATCAAAGTTATTACTGGAACTTTAAAAACTATCTGACTTATAATAAAACGATCAACGATCAGCACAATTTTACCTTGTTATTAGGTCAGGAATCACAAGAAAGCCGATATGAATATTTAAGCGGTTACAGAACGGGTGCGTTTTTAAATACAAATTTCACGAACTTAAACATTGGAGATATTGATACTGCATTGAACGGAAATGGTTCTGGCAGATGGGCTATGTCATCTTATATTACGAGATTAAATTATAGTTTTTCTGACAGATATTCTTTCTCAGCTTCTTTAAGAGCAGATGCTTCGTCAAACTTTGGACCTAACAACAAATGGGGATATTTTCCATCATTCTCGGGAGGTTGGACAGTTAGTAACGAAAAGTTTTTTCAGCCTTTATCAAATAGCATAAACTACTTGAAATTTAGAGCAGGTTACGGTTTGGTAGGAAATCAAAATATTCCGGCAAACAGATATCAAACTATTTTATCATTACTTGCATCTCCTTTTGGAGGCGTTTCTCCAACAATTGACAATTTAGGAAACCCTGATATTAAATGGGAATCTCTTAAATCTTTCAATACTGGTTTTGAATTAGGAATGCTTAATAACAGAGTGAAATTAGATTTTGATTATTACATTAAAAATTCTTCAGATTTCCTTACAAAACAAATCAATGACGAATCGAATCAAAGTGCCCTTAATTATTACCTGAATACTGGCGAAATTGTAACTAAAGGAATCGAGCTTACTTTGAATACAAGAAATATTGTAACTGAAAATTTTACATGGGACAGTACTATTATTTTTTCAAAATATAATAATGAATTGACTCGTTTTCAAGGCGAAGGCAAATCTTTATTAGGAAAAGTACAATTTGATTTATACAACGTTACCAGAACGACAGAAGGACAGCCAGTAGGACAATTTTATGGATATGTAACGGATGGTTTGTTTAAAAATGCTGCTGAATTAGCTGCAGGACCAGTTCAGGAAGCAGGAACAGCAGTTGGAGATATTCGTTTTAAAGACCTTAATGGCGATGGAAAAATTGACAGCAAAGATCAAAGAGCTATAGGAGATGCAATTCCTGATTTTACTTATTCATTCACAAATAACTTTAAATACAAAAACTTTAATTTATCAGTTGTTTTAACAGGAAGTCAAGGTAATAAGATCTACAACTTTACCCGTCACTATACTGATGGTATTTATCCGGGATTTGGAGATCGATACGGAAATGTAAGTACTAGAGCTTTAAATGCATTTGAAGCCGGAGTAAATGAAAATACAGATGTACCTAGAATTACGCTTAATGACCCAAATGGTAATGGCAGAATTTCGGATCGATTTGTTGAAGATGGTTCTTATTTAAGAATTCAAAATGTTTCCTTGAGCTATGATTTACCAAATAAGATATTCGATAACTCTTTTATATCTAAAGTAAGATTGTATGCAAACGTTCAAAATTTATACACGTTTACAAAATATACCGGTTTTGACCCTGCCCTTGGAAATTTAGATCAAAATATAACCCTAAGTGGTATTGATTTAGGACGTTATCCTGTGCCTAGAACAATTTCTGTGGGAGTGAATTTAGAATTCTAAGATTGATAAAAAAACACATTTAACTTAATGATTCATAATCGTTAACCTAAAAAAATAGTTATGAAAAAACTTTTTAAACTTTTTATGATGGGAATGCTGATACCATTGCTGTCTTTATTTTCATGTTCAGATGATTTTTTGAATGCACCATCTGAAAATCAATTAACGCCAGCCGATTTGCCTGAAGGAGTTACAGCTTTTGACGGAATTGCTGAGAGTTTATACTTTAAACCGTGGTTTACCTTTAATGATAAATTCCTGATTGCTGTAGGTGATATGTATGCCGGTAACGCTTTTACTTTTGACGGTGCTTATTCGCAATTTAAAGATGCTCAGGTAACCTCACAAAACCCAATCCTGACAGAAGGATACGTTTCATTATTTTCGGTTGTCGATCAATCCAATAATTTAATGAGTTTAGTAGAAGCCAGAAAGAGCGAACTGCCAGAAGCATCTTATAAAAATGCTATAGCAATATCCCGATTCATGAGAGCTAATGCTTACTTCTATTTGGTGAGAAGTTTTGGAGCTGTTCCTATCATTAGCAAAGCAGGTTCTGCAGCACAACCGAAAAGAAATCTTATTTCAGATGTTTATAAATTCATCAAACAAGATTTAGAATATGCTGTTCAAAATTTACCTGACAGAGCAGCAAAAAAAGGATACGTTACTAAATATGTTGCTATGGGGATTCTTGCAAAAGTGCATTTAACCTTAAATGAATATACAGAATGTGCTGCTTTAACCCAGACAATTATTGGAAATCAATATACTTTAATTCAGGATTACGGAAACTTGTTCAGCAGTCCGGAGAATAATAACAGTGCTGAGAGTATGTTTGCCCTACAATGGAAAGCTATTGCTACAGAATGGGGAACGCAAAATACAAATCAGGCTTATATCGTTCCCGGAGGTACAGGAATTACAGGCGGTGGCGACGGATGGGGAGTTTATCTTCCTTCAATCTCATTACAAAATGGATTTGAACCAAAAGATACCAGAAAAAAGAGTACAATCATGACTGATGGTGACTTTTATCCTGAATTATTAAAAAACCAAGGTGGGTTTCTGTATAAAAAAATATACTCTTCTACGGCAGCTAATTTCAGAAAATACATTGTAGGTTCTGCAGCCGAAAGAAACGATGTGTTTTTTATGAGAACTTCACAAAACACAATCATACTAAGATATTCTGATGTTTTACTAATGAATTCTGAAGCAATTTTGGCAGGAGCCAGTTCTACAACTTCTGCAGCTGCTTTAAGTTCATTTAACCAAGTAAGATCAAGAGCCGGATTACCAGCTAAAACTGTACTAACAAGAGACGATTTGTTTAATGAAAGAAGAGTTGAATTTGCACTTGAAGGACAGTATTTCTTTGATTTAAAACGCCGCGGTCTGTCAGAAGCAACAGCAATTATTTCGCAGCAGGAAGTTGGTTTTTATTCTGATGATGCCAGAACAGTTTTGGTTTCCAGAAAAATAACTCCGGGAAGCAATTATTTTGAACTGCCATTACCACAGTCTGCTATTGATACTAATCCATCTTTATTAGAACCGCCGGTTCCTTTTAACTTTAATTAACTTATACTATGATCAATAAAATAAAATATAGAATTCTAATTCTTTTCGCATTGGCTTCTTTTACAGCTTGCCAAAATGACGATGCGGTTCCTGCAAATGTAGATGCTATGGTTGCTGAACCCGGAGATATGCTTAATCAGGCCTTTCCATTAAATAAAGTCAGAGTCGAAGGCCAAAGTTTACAGGGATTAAAAAAGATTACGCTGGATAACAAAATTGATATCGCTTTCAATCCAAATTATAATTCAGACAAATCGTTTATTTTCACTATTCCCTTCGATGAAAAACTAGGAAGCAGATTTGGAGTACAGCCTATTACATTTATAACCTCATCTGGTTCGCTGACTAAAAATATTGAAATTTTACAGCCTGTTCCTACTATTACAAAAACAACTCCGGCGGTAGCAACACCGGGATTTCCACTAGAAATTGAAGGTACTTGGTTTTATAATGTTTCATCGATAACCTTAGGAGGAAAATCGCTTAGTTATACTGTAAAATCGTCTTCTTCAATTATTATCGGTTTACCTTCAAATGCAGTTTCAGGATCAGAACTGGCAATTACTACACCAGGAGGCACGGCAAAAAAAACAATCGAATTTGCTACAGTAATTCTTGTGGCTGATTTTGACGGAAATGGCGCCAGAACCTCATGGACTTCTTATGGTGACGTAGATAGTTTTAATACAAATACTGCTGGTGGTCCAACAGGTAATTACACCACATTAGTTTGGGCTGGTTCAACTACCAATGGTTATAACGGAAGCAGCGGTGGCGGAGGAAGCAGTTTCCTAAGTACCTCAAATACTGATGCTACAAAAGCTTTTATAGATATTGATGTAAGTGCAAATGTTGTTGGTGCTCAATTTGCCATTCAGTTAAATACTATTGACGGCGTAAACTATGGTTATAATTTTAAAATCACCGATGTAAACTGGGCTACAAAAACAATATCAATAGCTGATTTTAAAGATAATTACGGTTTTGGATCGAATACAGCTGCGGCTATAAATCCATCTAAAATTAATGAAATTAAGGTAGGAATCGCTCAGGGAGATACACCTAATCCAAGTGCAATAAAATTTGATAATATTAAAATTCGTTACCAATAATTGATTGGTTTTGTATTTAAACTTTAAAAAAGAGGTTGTCATAAAAAGCAGCCTCTTTTAAAAAAAGTAAACCAAATAAATAACTATAAATAAGGATATTCTCCTTAAAAGAATATTCTATAATAAAAAACAGTATGAAAATTAAATTTTTACTAATGCTGACCTGCTTCGTCTTTTTTCTAAATGCCTGCTCAAAAGACGACAACGAAGCTGCTGGTACTTTAGAAACACCAATTGCAAACGCTCCAAAAGATGTAAACGATAATGGATTTAAAGCAAAATGGAATTATGTTTCCAACTCAAAAAGCTATCTTTTAGATGTTTCAACCAGCCAGGATTTCACCACTTTTGTGCCAAATTATAATGCAAAACCGGTTACTGATTTAAACGAAGTTGTAGTAGGTTTAACCGGAGGAACACAATATTATTACCGAGTGAGAGCCAAAACAGAAACACAAATTTCAGATTATTCAAATGTTATTAGTGTTGTAACAACAGGTTCCAACGGTATTCCTGAAGATCCAACTTTTTTAAAGGTAAAAGCAAATAAATTAGCAAACCCATTTTTTATCGGTATGGCTATAAAATCTTCACAATTAACAAGCGGAAGCCCTTATGATATCATTTTGAAAAATGAATTCAGCAGTATTTCTGCCGAATACGAAATGAAAATGGATAAAATTTCTATATCAAGTGGTGTTTACGACTGGACTGTAGCAGATAAAATTGTGGCATACGGAAATGATAATGGCATCAATGTTCACGGTCATGCTCTGGTATGGCATAATGCAGTGCCACAGTGGTTAAAAGATTTTTCTGGTACTGATGCCGAATTTGCTGCAGAAGTGAAAAAATATATCACGGCTGTTGTTACGCATTATGCAGGAAAAGTAAAATCCTGGGATGTTGTTAATGAAGCTGTAGATGACAATGGCGGTACTATGAGAAATACTATTTTTCTTAAAAGAATGGGACCTAATTATGTAAAAGATTGTTTTCAATGGGCAAGAAATGCAGCAACTGCAGCAGGTGACACATCTTTATTATTGTTTTATAATGATTATGCTACATCAAATAATATAGCAAAACAAGATAAAGTTTTTAGCCTTGTAGATGATTTAAAAGCAAGCAAAGTGATTGATGGTATTGGTTTCCAGATGCATAACACTTATTTAAGCCCAACTAAAGCTCAAATAGAAACTGATCTTAACAGAGCTGTGTCAAAAGGCTTAAAAATTCATGTTTCGGAATTAGATATTCAAGTAAATCAATTTAATGATGTCTCTACTTTTACAAACGAAAGAAGGTTAGCTCAAAAAGACAAATACAAAGAAATGGTGAAAATTTATAATGCGCTTCCGGCAGCAAATAAATACGCCTTAAGCATTTGGGGAATGAAGGATAATGAATCCTGGATTCCATTTAACAATGAAATGGGTCACCCAGGAAATGACTGGCCATTACTTTATGATTCAAATTTTGCAATCAAAAGTTCGCATACCGGATTCCTTGAAGGTTTAAACTAAATAAAAAGAGGCTGTATCACAAGTTGTGAAACAGCCTCTTTTTATTTTACATATTTCTTTGTTCCGTAGGAACATTTCATAGGTAGAAATTATATTATTATCATCGTTTACGTTCCGTAGGAACGTTTGATTTTGAGATCGTTTTTTAATAATCTGGCATATCAAACGTTCCTACGGAACGTAAATGTGTCTGACCTCTATTTTTTCTACCTATGAAACATTCCTAATGGAATGAAACCCGATATCAAAAAATAACAAGTTATATTCTTTGTTCCGTAGGAACATTTCATTTGTAGAAACAAGTTAAGTTTACATTAAAAACAAACAAATAATTATAATAAAAGAGCTGTCTTGACTTTTGAGACAGTCTCTTTTTTTTACTAAGAATCTACTAGAAACAAAAAACACCACTTGAAAAAGTGGTGTTTTTTTATATCTCAATTTTAATTTCTTATTATATCGGCTTCTTATATACTGTAACATCGTCTACCCACATCATAACAGTTGTAAATAAATTTATTTTATTAGGATTTATAAAATTTGAATCATTTGAACCTACATTCAAGTTGAAAATTATATTATGATTCTCAAATTTATTTAAATTAAGGTTAGATACGCTACTGTTAGTATATGTAGAAACTGTTGTATTATCGACCTTTATAGTTACCGTTACCACATTATCTTTCATTCTCCAGAAACATTCATATAAATGCCATCCATTGTTTCCGTTTACATTAAATCCACCCGGATATTGTCGCTCTGCTACGTTTCCTAATTGGTTCGCACCCGAAGCTGTGCCATAAAAAAGATTCGATGTAAAACGAGATGCATTTGGTGCAAAAGAATACCCTTCCATAATATCAATTTCTCCATGTGTAGGCCATCCATTTTCCTGAACAGTCCAGAAAGCAGGCCAGGCCCCATAAGTATCTGCGAATGATTTATAATTTGCTCCATCCATTGCCACTAATTTAATATTAGCAGACAGCATGTATTCGGTATTATTTTCAGGTGTATACTGATAAATAGACTTAATAAATCCCGATTGGTATTTAGTTGCACTCAGCTTTGTAGTCTTAATTTCCAGACAGCCTCTTCCATCTCTTGATTGTATTGTAGGCACAGAACTGTTGTAATCACAATATCTGGAGTTATAATCCGTACGTTGCACCTTTGTCCATTTCGAAAGTGAAGAACCTACATCAAATGTATCTTCGAATTGTTTGATCCAGGGAGATCCGGCTACTTTAGCAGTACTCACATTTGTACTTGTATTATCCATTTTTTTTTCTGTTTCAGAATTTTCAACGCACGAAGAAAATCCTAAAACACATGTTAGCATTAATGCAATACTACTTAAATTTTTCATAATTTGTGGTTTAGATGTTAGTTTATAAAGTTGTAATACACTGCTGATTTTTGATTTCTGTTACACAATCCAAATTGCTTATACAATGAAGAGCAGCCCCTCTAAGCAATGATTTTATAATGCACATTTGGAAGGTATTAGATCAAAATCAATAGTAATATTACTCTTCATAAAAATAAGTCTATACAAGAAAAACAGAAAGTAAATTTGATGCAGTTAATAACATGGATGTTGTATTTTAATGGAATTAGCTAAAAAAAGTAACAGAGAATACTATTTTAAAATATAAAATTCATTCCAAGAAAGAATAACAGCAAAAAGGCTTCATATTATATATGAAGCCTTTTTTTAATTAATACATAATTCATTACTCTTTAAATAAAAGCGGTGCTAATTCTTTGAAGCTGCGGCGCCAGGTCAAAAATTCATGAGCTGTATTTTCAGAGACATAAGAAACCGCATTGTATCCGGCATCTTTCAGACTTTTTACTGCAGTTTGCACAGACTCCGGTCTTTCGCGGCTACCACAACTTATAAAAATCAGCTTAGCTTTTGATTTATCTTTAATTTCTTCCGGTTTATAAATACCTCCGCTTAGAAGTGCGTAATACGAAAAAACATCAGGTTTATTAAGCGTAATACTATGTGTTTCCATTCCTCCCATTGATAAACCAGCCATTGCGCGATTTGCCTGATTACTAAGTGTGCGAAAATTTGAATCAACATAAGGAATTAACTCGTCTACAAGAACGGTCTGGAATGGTTCGATTTTGAAACTTGCCAAACCGCCGTATTTAACATCGTTTGTCATTCCGTAAGTCATTACAATAATGAATGGTTTTATTTTGCCTTCTGCAATCAAATTATCCATGATTAAATTGACACGTCCCTGATTGCTCCAGGCAGTTTCGTCTTCTCCCCAGCCATGCTGTAAATACAAAACCGGATACTGTTTCGTTTTATCTTTATGATATCCTGGCGGTGTATAAACAAAAGCTCTGCGTGATGTATTGGTGCTTTTTGAAGGAAAAAGAATCTGCTGTACATTTCCGTGCGGAACATCTTTCAGCGAATAAAAATCCTGATCATGTGCCGGAATTTCGATACCGCTTTCCCAACGCGTAGAACCATAAAAGTTGAGTGCGCCCGGATCGTTAAAAATACCGCCATCGACAGTTACATGATAATAGTGAAATCCTTCGTCCATTGCACCTGCAGTTGTACCTCTCCAGTAACCATCTTCCTCTTTTGCGAGAACAGTTCCTCCTTTTGCTCCGCCCAATCCAAGACTTACTACAACAGATTTAGCTTCGGGAGCTAAAATTTGAAATCGCGCATAACCCTGAGAGTTGACTTTTGGATATTCTTGTCCGGGCTGATTAACTCCCGAAGGTTTAAAATCTTCGATAATAATAGAAGTCTGGCTTGCTTGTGCAGAAACTACACTACCTGACAAAATAAATACCAATAACATTACAATTGTATACTGTTTCATATTTTTAGTTTTTAGTTTAAAAAATTATTTAAATTCCGGAGTTATAATTTGATATTTCCCACTAAGATGCATTAAACTGAAGAGGTACATTAGTCCATCATAATAGGGATCATAGTAACCATCGTCATAAGGTTCAAGTTTAGCATTCCAGACAGCATGAACAAAATCGATACTTCCTTTATCCTGATTGACTAAAGATGCTGCTGCCGCTGTTGACACTAACCCTATTGAGTGTCTGAGTTTTTTGACCGGACCTGCCTGAAGAATAAAGTCAGGAGTAGAACCATCCAGATTAAACTGATCATTATAAGTATCTAATCCCTTAGATCTAAGAAAATTTTGAAATCTTTCAGCATAATCTTCCTGCCATTTTTTATCTTTTCCGTACCAGATATAATCCATTGCTATATTCATAGGAACACGCCAGGAATCATAACGAAATGCAGGTGGCAACCAAGGTGTTGGATGAGGTTCGCCATTAAACTTAGCATAATCTGAGGTTAGACCTGTTACAGGATGACAAGCTTTATGTAAAAAATCACGAGAAACGTCGGCACATTTTTTATAAAACTGCTCGTGACCGTCTTTTGCATACAATGCCCATATTTCGTAAAATGCAGGAACATGATAAGAAGGATCTGTCCAATTGTATCCACCGCCTTCAGGTACAAAGGATATTTGCTTATGTTCAGTATTTATAATATTATATACATTTCCGGTACCGTCTTTTTTCCACATGGCATCCAATATTTTTCTGGCTCCTTTGTAGTAGTTTATTCCTGTATTATTACCCCATTTATTAGAAGCAAAAAGCAGACTGGTTATATAATACAATTCTCCATCTGAAGCAGAACCAGCGGAATTTTGTTTTTTGGTCTCCGGATTTACACTCCATGCAAAATAGCCTTCTCTTGGTCCGTTTTGATGTTGCATGTATTTTACAGACCATCGCCAAAGTCGATCAAAAACCTCTTTTTTATTGAGTTGAACGGCGACCATCATTCCGTATGACATTCCTTCGGTACGGGCATCCTTATTTTTAACATCCGAAACATATCCTAAAGAGTCACCTTCTTCAAAATACACTCGATTTGGTCCCTCAAAAACATCATAATATGCTTTGGCTAATTTCTTGTCTATTTCAATTTGACTGTAACCTGCTGCTGCAAAAAGATTCCGATATTGAGATTTTTTAAGTTCTGATTTTTCTGTTTTCTTCTTATTTTGACTAATGACAAAAGCGGGAATAATCAAGGCAAAAATCAGTATTAAAAATCGGATTATAACTAAGTATTCCCTAGTCCTTTTTTTATATAAAACCATGTTTATCTTTTTTACTTGATCTTACTTACACCTTCTGTGGTTTGTATTATTTTTTGAATGGTTCCGTCCTTGTTATAATGCATATAATCTACACAAATTGAACGTCTGTAACTGCCGCCTGTTGGTAAACTTCCGTTGTGATAAAAAAAGTATGATTTTCCTTTATAGTCAATAATACCCGGATGTGTGGTAAAACTATTTTGTACATTTTCCTGAATAATTCCCTGATAAGCCCAAGGTCCTGTTATATTTTTAGAAGTGCAGTATTCTATCATTTCTGGTTTTGTACCTGCACTGGCATATACTAAATAGTAAAGTCCTTTTCTTTTGTATACCCAAGGTCCCTCGATATAATTTTTAGGTGTGAAAGTGGTAATAGATCCATCTACTTCTGTCATATTCTTTTTCAGCTTTACCCATTTACAGCTTCCATTCCCCCAAAACAAGTAAGCCTGTCCATCATCGTCAACAAATACGGTTGGGTCAATATCATCCCAGGCAAATTTCATATCTGTTGTCATTTCATTTACTATAAGCGCTTTTCCAATTGCATCTTTAAAAGGACCTGTAGGACTGTCTGAAACCGCTACACCTATTGCCGCGCCACCGCCGCTTATCTCGTCTTTCTTGTGGAATGTAGCAACAAACCAATAAAACTTTCCATCTCTCTCGATACATTGAGCTGCATAAGCATCTCCTGTAGCCCACGAAAATGTGCCAGGTGAAAGCGGTGCTCCGTGATCTTTCCAGTCTTTCATATTTGTTGTAGAAAACACATGCCAGTCGGCCATTTTATAATTTGTGTCTTCCTGAGTCGCTACATCATGTCCTGTATACAAATACAATATGCCTTTATGTACAAGAGGAGCCGGATCTGCAGTGAAAATATCTTTGATTATAGGATTTTGTGCTTCCATTTTAATTCCTAACAAACTGCACATTGCTACAAAGAAAATTTTGGTTTGGTTTTTCATTATTTTGTTTTTTTGTTTATTATTAATTGTGTGGTATTAATTATTCTTTTATCTCACTTGAATTTTAGATTCAATTTTTATCATCTGATTTTTTTATCACTACTTTTTTACCCGTATATTTTACTGTTTTGAAGACCTTTTCATTTTGATTTGCAGAGATCCATACAATATTCATTGTGTATATTGCTGTTCGATTTTTATAATTACCTATTTGTTTTTCCAAGGTCAGACTTTGATTTTTTTCATTCCAGATTATAGGGATTTCAATATGTGCCCCTTTTTCATAATTATAATTATCACCTTCATCATCATATAATGTAAATGCGCCGTCTTTACCAGTATAAATCCGGATTTCAAGAACGTCTTGTTTAGAGTTTGTATTCTGGATTACATTACCCATAGGTACAATTGAACCTTCTTTTACAAAAACAGGAATTTTATCCAATGGTGTTGAAGTCGAAATGGTCTGCCCTCCTTCAAATCGTTTATTGGTCCAGAAATCAAACCAAGCGTTATTTTTGGGTAAATAAACATCCCAATGGGTGACATCTGGTTTTGTGACAGGCGCTATCAAAAATGATTTTCCAAACATGTATTGATACTCCTGGCTTATGGCAGTCGTGTCATTATTAAAATCCATAATTAAAGGCCGCATCAATGTTGAATTATTCTTTGATATCTGCCATGCTTCTGAATAGATATAGGGCAGTAATTGATATCGAAGATTCATCATAGAACGCATATTATTTTCTACTTTTTCACCATATTTCCAAGGTTCAGTTTCTGTTTGATAGCCATGCATTCGGAATATGGGATTGAAAACAGCCCATTGAAACCAACGAATAAGTATTTCATGATACTTTTCATCTGTATATTGTGTTGATCCGGGACGAAAGAATCCACCAATATCAGTAGTCCAGTAAGGCATTCCTGTGAGATTATAATTTAGACCTGCCACTATTTGGCGTTTATAGGTTTCCCAATTCCATCCAATATCTCCTGACCAATTGATTGTACCATATCGTTGCTGCCCTAAAAATGCCGAACGGGTCAGAATAACTACTCTTTTTTCGGGATTGGCATTTCTTTGTCCTTCATAGATTGCTTTGCTGACAAATAACGGATAGGTCAAACGGTAAAAATCGCCTAAACCAAAATAAGTCTTCTTTCCTTTTAATGCATCGTTTTCAGGTTCTGTGGCATCCATCCACCAGGAATCTACACCCAGGGCAAATAAATTTTTGTTCAGTGCATTCCAATGTACTTTTTGAGTTTCAGGATTAAAAATATCTATCCATGGGCTGTTGGGAATGAATAAATCTTTCGATAAATATTCCTTGGCAATTTCAGATTCCTTACTCAGATTTTCCCACACAGAAATAGAAAAATGTGCATTCAAATCATGAATTTCTTTTATAAACTTTTCAGGATCGGGATAATGTGTTTCATCAAATTTTGGTACACCCCAGCCATATTTACCCCAATACTGCCAGTCTTGTACAATAACATCGACAGGTAAATTGCGTTTTCTAAATTCTTTGATTGTAGAAACCAGATGCTCGCCAGAAGTATATCGCTCACGACACTGCCAAAAACCAAATGCCCATTTGGGTAACATTGGTACAGTGCCCGTCAGGTTACGATAATTCGCTATAATTTCGTCTGTATTTTTTCCCGCAAAAACAACATAATCAAGTGATTTTGCATTTGGAGAATTAAAAACGGTTTCATTATTAGAAAGTTTTAAACTAAGAGATGGCGTGTTACTCGATTTGCAAATTACTTTTACAGTATGCTCCCCTTCTTTTAATTGAACTAACTTGCTCACTGCCGGCGGCAGCCATAAATTAGATTGATTAATTACATCACTACCATCAATTAATACTAAATGACGGCTGTCCATGTCTCCCAGATCAAGCATGACGGAGTATTCTCCTTCTTTGGCTATTGAAAAATTCCCTGAATATACAGACTGTTGTTCTGAAACTTTTTGTGTTCCCGAAGTTGTTGTTACTTCAATTTCTCGTTTTTCACCTTCATTTATTGTATTCTTGGTCAAAGTAATACTTTGAGTTGTAGGATTAAAATAGGTTAATCCGTACTGATGCCATAACAATCCATAACCTTTGCTGGATACTAAAAACGGAATTGCAATTTGTGTGTTAACCTGGATTAGTTTACGGGTTACATTTTTTAAATTATAAAAACCATCCTGAAACTGTCCTAAGCCAAATAAATATTCATCTTCAGGAGATTCAAAACCTTGTTCTGCTTCAAAACAAGGTTCTCCCATAATAGTGGCTGGTTTTAATCTTCTTGTATTTGCTTTTTCGCTAAGAAATATTTTGCCTGATTTGTCACTATAAGCAATAACTCCCGTCTTTTTATCGAATGTAACTGTTGTTGTTTTTGTGCTGAGCTTTAAAGTGCTTTCGGTTTCTTTCAATACAAAATCGGGTACTTTAGGCGTATTGATAAAGACAAACTCTTGTGTTTCTTTTAAATTTCCTATTTGATATTGTACTCTTATTGATTTTTCGGTAAGTGGAATTATATTGAGGATTCCCTCAGATAAATCTATAGATAATTTGTCTTTAGTTAATGTATATCCTTTATACTCTTGTGCACTACTTAAAGTGGATACAAAACTTAAAAACAAAATATAAATAATCTTCTGCATCGTATATTTAAATTACAAGCTATTACTTTATCGGAATTAATGAAACCACAAAACCTCCTCTGCGAAGCAATTTTACAGCAATAGTACTCTCCTTATTCACTTCTATATTCTGTGAAGTAAATGCTTTATCATATTTACCATCTGCAATAATAACGGCACGATAATTAACCCCTTCCTTTAAAAAATCCAGCTTGATTTTTTTTGTTATTTCTTCACGCTGAGATGCACTTATGCCTCCAATATACCAGGCATTCCCTTTTTGGCGTGCCATCGTGACTTCCTGTCCCGGATATCCGTCAATAAGCTTGGTATTATCCCATGTTGTGGGTACTTCTTTAAGGAAAGTTTTAGCTTCATCAGGTAATTCATAATATCCTTCCGGCCGGTCTGCTAAATGCTGCAGAGGAGACTCAAAAATTACTGAAAGTGCAAGTTCATGCCCATAAGAAGTATGATGTGGAAATTGAGAATTGGTAAACGTAACGGGAGTATAATCCATCGCTCCTACTACGTTTCTTGTAAAAGGCAAAATGGTGTTATGCTCTGGCGCTGTGGTCGAAAATTCAGGTCCATTATTATACCATTCGGCCCCGCGAACTGCTTCGTAAGTCATTAAATTAGGATACGTACGTGACCAGCCACGTGGTACAATGCAACCGTGAAAATATACCATCATTTCAAATTGCGCCGCATCTTCAAGAATATCAAGATAATATTTGATCATGTCCTGTTTCTCGCTTTCAAAAAAATCAACTTTAACTCCTGCTACACCAAGTTTTTTAAGTTTTGTAAATTCTTCAACTCTATTTTTATGAGTCAGCATTCGATCTTTTGGAGTAGAAGGCACCCATGTATGATCTCCTCCTGAATTGTACCACATCAAGGGCTTTATTCCTTTTGAATGTATGTATTTTAAAGCATCTTCCAGATTTCCGCCATTTGTCATCGTATCCCATTCCCAGTCTAAAAGTGTGTAAGGCCAATTCATATTTACGGCTAAATCTGTAAAATCGCATACAATTTTATAATCTTTAGTTCCGTGATTACTTGACCAGTAATTCCAGGAAACTTTCCCCGGTTTTATCCATTGCGTAGTTTTAAAAGTAGTTGGAGTTGAAATATCTTCTATTAAAGTACTCTCGACAATATCAGATAAGCTCCCAATTGTAATTACTCTCCAGGGAGATTGCCACGGCAGCGAAATAGCAGGTTTTGATTCGCCGGTACCTCTGGCATCTTGCGCATCAGGAAAAGTAAGCTTGTATGTATTGACATCTTTTGTATTACTCAATTTTGTACCACAGTAACTGCGATTCAAATCGGCTTCATGTAGTAAAAACCAGCATGATTTATCCGATGAATTAAACAACGCCGGATAACACCACTCTTGCTGCCCTATTTTATCATCGCTGGAAGAAGCATATAAACCTTCATTGGCCGGATTCCATTTTTCTAACCATCGTTTACTTTCTTTTGGTATTTGATAAGCAGTAAATTCATCATTAATTATATATGAACCTTTTTTTTCAGGAAATTCATATCGAAATGCAACCCCATCATTATAAGCTCTTATAATAACATTCAATTTGGCTTTATTGGGATTTTCAAAACAGATGGTTACTTCATTGGCTGTATTTTCACGTAATGACTTTTTACCAAATGGCAGTTCATAATGTTCTTTTATCACTTTGGGCTTACTTACTTTTAAAAAAATAAGTTCTTTAAAAAAATCCTGATCATTTCTTGAAAGTCCTAAGCTCACTTTTGGAAGTATTTCAGCTGTGTTTTTACCTGTCTGATACTTTATTTTGAGATCCCATTCTCCCTGATTATTATTTGTGCCATGCAAAGTGACAGCGATTTTTTTATTAGGCGATTCTAATTGTATTTGTTGTGACCATACATTGCATAAGCCAAAAACAAAAAAGCTCAATAAAATAATTCTTAACTTCATAATTTTACTTTTTTTCTATCTCGAAACAATTTGAGAGTCTAGTTCTAATCAGGAGAAGTGCCATTCGGATTAGTTGAGATTTTGGAAATAAAAAGCCGAAAAGGATTCAGACTTTCGGCTTTTTAAAAACTAACTAACTTAATTCTAACTCAAACCTCCCCCACAAGGAATGAGCACTAATTATTATTCTAAATCTATGATCTGCAATACTCTAATTTGATCTCAATTAAGGATCAGGATCTTTAAAGTTACAAGTTTCTTTTTTATAATAAAAAAGACATCACACAAATAGAATCTCCACTTTAACCTTAATTCTTTTAATAAGTGTATTTATTACAAATATAATTAAAAGAAAATAACACACAACCGATTGTAAAATTATTTTTTAATAATTATTCAACATAAATAAAACAAAATAACATTATACTTATTTATTTACATAAAAAATTAAACTAAACATATTAAACTAGCTCAACTTAAGTTTAAATATTTAAACAAAAATGAATCATGTCATTTTTGTTTGAAGAAGTATTAAGAAGAAAATTTATTATTATTTATTGTATATCAATACTATAAATAACATTTTATCTTAAAACGAAGAAAACTTTATTTCAAAAAACAACTGGTTGTTTATTTTATTTCAAGAATCAGTACAAACTTGAATAAAAAGTACTTTATTAAAGAATAAATGATCTTAATTTTATACGAGGCATTAGTATAGAATATGCTTCCAAATGAAAAATGAGGATAACTATTTGAAATTACTTTTCTTTAAATTAGAAAAGTAAAACAGCTATTTATATTTAATAGATTTACTGAGACAAACTGATGCTTCAAATGTGTTATTATAGGCTTCAAAAATGACAAACTTATTTTGAACTTTCAAGCTATTTTTACATTTCACATTCTGTTAAAATGCAATAAAAAAGAAGTGCTCTGTTTTTATTAAAAAGAATACTTTAAAAATAATTTTTAGTCAATATCATGTGTGAAAATAGATAAAAAGCAACCAAATATATTTATGAGTAAGACATCGCAAAAGCTTTCTGTATTAGAAAAAATAGGTTATGGTTTAGGTGATTTTGCAGCGAATTTGATTTTTCAGACTTTGCTGACTTTTTTAGCTTTCTTTTATACAGACGTTTATAAAATTCCTGCCGGAACAGCAAGTTTTATTATTTTTACGGGAGGTTTTATTGGTGCCTTTTTTAATATCATTATGGGGGTTATTGCTGATCGCACTCAAACCCAATGGGGAAAATTCAGACCCTGGATATTATGGACGGCTTTACCTTTTGGAATTGCCGCTGTGCTTTCGTTTTTAACTCCTGATTTTGGAATAGACGGCAAGATAATCTATGCTCTGTTAACTTACTTTTTTTTAGTGTTACTTTATTCAGCAAACAATTTACCTTATGTCGCTTTAAGCGGTGTTTTAACAGGTGACATGAAAGAGCGAAACAGTCTTTCCTCCTATCGTTTTGTCGCTGTAATGGTAGCTCAATTTATAATTCAATCGCTTTTATTGCCATTAGTTTTAATTTTAGGAAATGGCGATAAAGCAGTTGGCTTTAAAAATACAATGATACTATTTGCTTTTATTGGGGTAATTTGCTTTCTGGTTACTTTTTTTACTACCAAAGAAAGAATCATTCCTGCAAAGAATCAGGAATCTTCAATTAAGCAGGATTTTATCGATTTGTCTAAAAACGGACCTTGGCTGGTTATGCTTTTGGTTACTATTCTTGTATTTATAACCTTGTCTTTAAAGGGTGGTATGTATGTTTTTTACTTTAAATATTATTTAGATCCGGATGCGCTAACTGTTTTTTTGAGCGATATTGGTTTTACAGCATTTATTGACAGACTGAATCACTCTTTAACCGCAATGGGATTTGTAGATTTTCAGTGGCCAAAAGATGCTCCCACGTCTGCATTTAGCCTTTTTAATGCCGGAGGAATTATTTTTATGATTTTTGGAATTATGTTTTCAAAACCTCTTGCAGATTCTTTTGGTAAAAGAAATATTTACATCGCTTTTATTTTTTTATCTGCTATTAGTTTGCTGCTCTTTAATTTCTATAATAGAACGGCCATTGCAATGGTTTTTTTGACTCAATTACTACATGGATTTATTTACGGAATAACAATTCCTTTATTGTGGGCTATGATTGCTGATGTGGCTGATTACAGCGAATGGAAAAACAATCGAAGAGCGACTGCTACTGTTTTTTCGGCAATGATTTTCGGGCTAAAATTTGGAATAAGTATAGGCAGTGCATTAGGCGCAGCTTTTTTATCTAAATATGGTTATGTAGCCGAAGAAGTCAATCAGGTACCGGCAGCTGTAGAAGGAATAAAACTTTGTATCAGTATTTACCCCGGCTTTATATTTATTATAAGCGCAGTTCTGTTATGCTTTTATGTAATAAATAAAGAAATGGAAGTTCAAA
This sequence comes from uncultured Flavobacterium sp., assembly GCF_963422545.1. Taxonomy (NCBI): domain Bacteria; kingdom Pseudomonadati; phylum Bacteroidota; class Flavobacteriia; order Flavobacteriales; family Flavobacteriaceae; genus Flavobacterium; species uncultured Flavobacterium sp. The sequence goes on along the minus strand of NZ_OY730259.1, from coordinate 51,694 downwards.
TTGAAACAGATTTAAAGGAAAGAAGAGAGAACTAGATTTTAGATTTTAGAATGCAGATTTTAGAATTGGGATTTGAGATTTGGAATTTGATATTGATATTTGATATTGATATTTGATATTGATATTTGATATTGATTCTGTACTTACTAAAAAAAACAAACAGCGCATTAAAAATGCGCTGTTTGTCAAATACTAACTTAACTCAAACTACCAAAATTTAATTATCTAGTAACCAGGATTATTATCACTTGGTTTTATATTAGGATTTGAAGATGTTTCTCTGTTAGGTATTGGCCATAACTCGCTCTTACCAGCAGCAAAACCTGTTCCTTGCAGTTCGGTATTTGCAATACCCCATCTGATAATATCATCAAAACGGCTTTGCTCGCCAGCAAACTCTACTTTACGCTCATGCACAATTGCAGTAAAAACAGCATCTTTTGTAGGTGTAATGTTAGTTATTAAACCTGCACGATCTCTAACTTCTTTGATATATGCAATTGCTGCTGTTTGTGAACCTCCTGCTTTTTGGTTTTCACATTCGGCTTTCATAAGCAGTATATCTGCGTAACGCATCACCTTGAAGTTAATACTTGAGCGTGTCGCTTCATCTTCTCTTATGTAATAGTTTTGATATTTTTTCCAACCCGCTCTTCTAATACCTGCAGAGGTAGTAAAATTACTTGCCAGCATTACTTTGGTTCCTTTCAAATAGGTTGAGCCTGGTACATAAAAAGTATCTCCAAAACGGTTATCGCCTACTTCATACGAATCTAACAAATCGTCTGACGGATACACGTTATACCAGCTTAGGTTACCATATTCCTGTCCTCTAAGCGTAGACTCTTCAAAACCAGTTCCCTGGCTATCACCAGCTGCACCCCATTGATCACCTGTTCCATTTTTTTCGTCAAACTCAATCTCAAAAATTGATTCTTTACCGTGTTCTGTTTCTGCCATAAAGTTGTTGTAAAAACTGCCTTTATCCTCAAGACTGAATCCGGTAACGCTATTAAAAGCGGTCAAGGCTTCATCATATTTCTTTTCGTATAACAATACTTTTCCCAAATAGGCATAAGCAGCTTCTTTATTAGCTCTTCCCGCTGCTTCTGTTGCTCTTGGCAAAAGATTTTTAGACGCAAATACAAGATCCTCTTCAATCAAGCCATAAACTTCTGCTTTAGGGCTTCTTCCTTTGCCAACAATAGTCCCTGTTTTATAAATTGGTAAATTTCCAAATCGTTTCACTAAAAGAAAATAATAATAGGCTCTTAAAAAATGAGCTTCTCCTAAATATTTGTTCTTTTTCTCCTGTGATAAAACAGAATTAGGAAGAGCATTTATTTTCGGTTCATTATCCAGCACAAAATTAGCTCTCGATATTCCTATGTAACAGGCTTCCCAATAATATTGAATAATATCATTTCCTCCATTAAAAGAAAAATCCTGAAATGGTTTTTTGTTTCCTTCTAATTGTGGATTTCCTAAAGCATCATGAGCCATAAGATCCATCGCAAAAGAAAAATTTCTCCCATAAAGTCCTCTTGTCTGTAGACCTGCATAGGATGCATTTACAGATGACTGCACCTGTGCTTCGGTTTTAAAGAAGGTTTCAGGTGATAAAGTGTTGGGATTAGTCAATTCTAATTCACCACTGTCACATGAAGTTATAGTTAAAACTCCGGACAGAACTATAAGTATATATTTTATTTTTCTCATTATCTTTTATATATTAAAATGTAACATCAAGTCCAAAAATCACAGATTTTGGCTGTGGATATCTTCCTAAATCAATACCTGCAGAATTTGCATTACCGTCTGCACGTCCAATCTCAGGGTCTAAACCGTGATATTTCGTAACTGTAATTAAGTTTTGCCCGCTTACATAGAATCTTATTTTTGAAAAATAAGTCTTAAATGCATCTCCTGAAAATGTGTATCCTAAGGCTATATTTTTTAGTCTTGTATACGATCCATCTTCAATATAACGCTGGTTTGCAGAAGACCAGTTGATATCTGCTCCTTGTGCTCTTGGTAAAGTAGCAGATGGATTTGTGACAACGCCATTTACAACCATTGCTCTGTCTAAAACATCTGTACTTGCATTAAACAAACGATTCATCCCTGTTAAATCAAATTTATTTGCATTATAAATATCGTTTCCTTGAACTCCCGATATAAAGCAGTTAAAATCGAAATTTTTGTAAGCTGCATTAAGGTTTAAACCGTAAGTAAAATCCGGATATGGATTCCCAATATTTGTTTTGTCATCTGAATTAATGATCTTATTACCATCGCGGTCAACAATTTTAATATCTCCTGGTTTGATCGTGGTTTGACCTGGTCCGAAAACAGCATCTACTTCTGCCTGGTTTTGATAAATTCCATTGGTTTGATATCCATAAAAATAGAATAACGGCTGGCCTACTTCCAGTCTCGAAAAGCTTTCAAGACCAGCTCTGGCAGATGGTCCGCCTAAAACACTTGTTACTCCTGGCGCTAAGGCGGTTACTTCGTTTTTACTTGTTCCTAAATTAGCTATAGCAGACCATGTAAAATCTCCTTTTCTGTCATTGTAACCTAATGATATTTCAAATCCGCTTACTTTTACATCGGCAATATTTTGAATTTGAGTTCCGCCACCGGCAGATCCTACAGAAGCAGGAAGGGGCACTGCAAAAAGAATATCAGTACTTTTATTGTTGAAATATTCAACAGAACCTGTGAATTTTTCATCAAATAAACCAAAATCTAAACCTATATTTCTGTCTAGTTTTGACTCCCATTTCAAATTTGGGTTGGAAGCAACTCCTAAAGATACACCAGGTGCATTTGCTCCACCAATTGGATAATTATAATTTGCAATTAATGTCGCACTATATTGATAGTTATCTATCCTGTCATTTCCTGTTGTTCCTGTACTTGCTCTAAGTTTTAATGTGCTGAAAACAGAATTTTCCATAAAACTTTCTTTAGCAATGTTCCAGCCTAAGGCAACTGAGTAGAAGTTACCCCAACGGTTATTGGCTCCAAAACGAGAAGAAGCGTCTCTTCTTCCAGAAACAGCAAGCAGATATTTTTCATTATAATCATAATTGATACGGGCGATATAACCAATATTTTTTTCTACAAAATTGGCTGAACTTAAACTACCTTCATTATAGCGCAACTGATCTATTTCGTCTGAAATACTGTAACGGCTTCCTGCTGATAAAGTTTGCGATTTTCCATCAATTTTAGTAATAACTCCTAATACTTCAATATTATGTTTTCCTGCAATAGTAGTTTTATATGTTAAACTGTTATCAAAGACAATAGTCTGACCTTGTCCATTTATTTCACCTGTTGTAGAAAATGCTTGTTTATGATAAGAACCATCCTGAAAACTAGGAACAAAAGTATGATCCTTACTTGTGTAATAGTCTAATGATACTTGTGATCTGAATTTTAAGCCTTTGTAAATTTCCAATTCAGCAAAGATGTTTCCAATTATAGATAATCCGTTAATTTTTTGATAACCCAAATTGGCTACACGTACAGGATTTTCTGCATCGTTACCATCAATAGCACTAGGACCTTGATATCCGCCTAAATTATTTGCATTGTAAATAGGTAAATATGGTGCCATTTTAATAGCATGTTCTAATAATGTTCTTCCTCCTGCACTACGCTCCGGATTAGTGGTACTGAATGATACCCCGATATTGCTCCCCACTCTAAGTTTTCCAATATCCTGCGTATTATTAGCTCTAAAAGAATAACGTTCAAAACCAGTGTTAATAATAGCACCTTCTTGTTTCATATATTCGGCAGAATAACGGCTTGTTGAAGTCTCTGTACCGTTTGAAAAACTTAAATTATAATCCTGCATAAGACCGGTTTGAAAAATCTGGTCCTGCCAGTTGGTATTTATATTTCCAAATTCAGCAGCTCTTGCTGTTAAATCACTTCCTAAGTCTTTGGCATATTGCAGATATTGCTGTGTATTTAATACACTATATCTTTTTGTAACCGTCTGTCCACCCACATAGGTACTGAAACTTAGCTGCCCCGGACCTTTTTTCCCTTTTTTAGTAGTAACCACAATTACCCCATTAAAGGCTTTTGAACCATAAAGAGCCGTAGTAGAGGCATCTTTTAAAACTGATATACTCTCAATATCATTAGGACTTAAACCTGAAAGGTTACCTGTTAAAACCCCATCAATTACGAACAATGGAGCACTGTTACCCATTGTGGATAAACCACGAATACTAACGGTAGGACTTGAACCCGGTGCACCATTTACAACAGTAACACCTGCCGCACGTCCTTGCAAAGCAGACTCAGCATTAGTAATAGGCACAGCAGCAATATCCTTTGAACTTACTGTTGAAATTGCTCCGGTTACCTTGGTTCTTTTTTGAGTACCATAAGCTACTACAACTTCATTTAAATTTTGTGTGAGTTGTACTAATGCAACATCAATTGTTGTTCTGTTGCCGGCTGTTATTGTTTGCGAAACCAAGCCTACATAAGAGTATGTTATTTTGTCTGTCGCGTTAACTCCTTTTAAAGAGTATTTACCATCAAAATCTGTTGATGCACTATTTGTTGAACCTACTACATTAACGCTGGCACCAGGCAAAGGAAATCCTGAGGGATCGGTAATTACCCCCTGTATGGTCTTTGACTGTGCCATCACACTCTGACTGCCAATTATTAGCAATGTGATTATTGCAAATTTTAATTTTAACATCATTTTCATTGGTTTTTTTTTGATTAGTTTAATAGTTGTTTGGTTGTAAAGTTTTTATCGTATTGATTATGATATTAGCTCAGAAGCTATTCTCTGTCTTTTCAAATTTTAAAAGATCATTTTTATACGTCTTTCTAAATCTATATTTCGTGAATCATAATTTATTAGCTAAATTTTGATTTAAGAAAAGAGCGTTTACATACATAATTTTAGATTTCATTTCATACTGTAAAATTGTTTTAATTCGTTCATAATTATTTTTAGTTTATTTGTTTTTGTTACATCCAAAAATATACGGTTGCCATAAAATTCACCTATTAAAAATGATGCAAAAACTATAAAATTTGTAGCATGATACTTCATAAAACAAGTTAAATCAGCATTTTAGACTTATTTAATAGCAAAAACACAAATAGGGTATTATTAAAATTGTTGCCTTTTATTTCGTATCTAAAAAAAATAAGAGAGCATTTATAAATATTTAATAATTGTTTAAAAGTAAAATTGTCATTAATTGACTGTTGATTTAATAAAAACCAAAGCTTCAATGTTAGCACATACCGAAACCAGACATCATGGCTAAACACACTAGATATATTACACGCAAAAAAAAGACGGTATAAACCGTCTTTTATATACTTTAGAAAAAATTACTGTTTGTTATTATGTGTAGGCAGATACCCGAATTTTTCTTTATAACATTTTGTAAAATAAGAAGGGGAACTAAAACCAACTTTAATACTAATCTCGTTTATATTATCGTTACCCAATTCTATTAATTCTTTTGCTTTTTCTAAACGAACATTGCGTATAAACTCATTAACTGAAATACCTGTTAATGTTTTAATTTTTCGATACAACTGGCTTCTGCTCAAAAATACTTTCGATGCCAAAACTTCAACACTTAACTCATATTCAGCAATATTTTCGTTAATATAATTCAATACATTTTTTATAAATTCATTATCTAAAGTGGTCGTTTTTTCTTTTGCCTTTGGAGTAATTCCGTTATAAAATTTATTAAACATAATCTGCCTGCTCTTGATCAATTGAACTAAACTGGATTTTAAAATATCCATATCAAAAGGTTTACTCAAATACATATCAGCGCCGGAATCTATTCCTTCTAATTTGTCTTTAATTAATGCCTTTGCAGATAACATCAATAATGGAATATGACTGGTTGTTAAATCTGCTTTAATATTTTTGCATAACTCTAAACCACTCATAACGGGCATAATAACATCTGTCAAAATCAAATCAGGCAGTTTTTGCAAGGCTAATTCTAAGCCAACCTGACCATTCTCTGCTGTTATAACTTTATACTCTTTTTTAAGTTCGTTTTTTAAATAATTTCGCAATTCTACATTATCTTCAACAATTAAAATGGTATAAACCCTATCTTGTTTTTCTTGATTATCAAGTGATTGAACAACCGCTTTTTCAACAATTGGTGCGAAACTTACTTTTTTCTCCTTCTTAAATTCCTCCTGCAGTATTTCATTTTCATTAAAGAATTCTTTTCCAACAGGAAATAATAATTTAAAAGTGGTGCCAACTCCCAATTGACTTTTTACTTCGATTATTCCTTTATGTAGTTCTACAAATCCGCGAACAACTTCCAGACCAATTCCTGTGCTTCCATAATAGGCTTTATTTAAATTATTTACCTGATAGAAACGGTCAAAAATTCTTTTAATATCTTTTTTATCTAATCCCGCACCTGTGTCTTCAACAATAATCGCAAAAGAAGGATTCGTATTAGTTGAACTTATCAACGGAAAGTGAACTAACTGCTCATTGACTACTATTTTTATCATTATTTTTCCGTTATCCGGAGTAACCTTAAAGGCATTTGAAATTACATTAAAAATAATTTTCTCGAACATTTTAGGGTCTACCCAATCTTTTAATGCTGTTTTGTTTGACTCAAACTGCAGCTGAATTCCACGACTGAAGGCTTCTTCATCAAAATAGCTGACAATTTCTTTTGTAAAACCAACTACTTCAATTAGCTGTACTTTCAATGGCATTTTGTTAAACTGCAGCTGATTAAAATCCATTAACTCATTGATTAATCTTGAAAGGCGATCAGAACTTTTTTGAATCGTCTGCAATTTATTCAATACAACATCTGGCACCTCGAGACTATTATTCTTGATTATATCTGCTAATGGATTTAAAATCAAAGTAAGCGGAGTCCTAAACTCATGTGAGATATTGGTAAAGAATTGTAATTTTTTATTATTTAATTTTTCGATTTGAATCGCTTTTGTCTTTTCAAATTCTATCATTTGCTTTTGTTTAAAACGATTTTGATAGTATTGATTGGCAAAATAAATGGCTGCCAATACTAACAGGGAATAAAATAAATAGGCAAAAGATGTTTTCCACCAGGGCGGTAAAATTTCAATTCTTAATTCTAATGGTTTTTGACTCCAAACTCCATTTTTCTCGGCTGCTTTAAGTTTAAAAACATACTTGCCCGGAGTTAAATTAGTATAAGTTGCCGAGCGTTTATTGCCAACATAATTCCATGAATCTTCAAAACCTTCTAAATAATAAGCAAATTCATTTCTGGCGGGAAAAGAATAATTAATACCAATAAAATCGATTGTAAAAACAGACTGATCGTGTCTGAGAATTATTTTTTTTGTTTCTGATATTACTTTTACTAATGGTGAGTTTTTTTCAAGTGGTCCTACTGATTTATTAAAAAGTTTTAGATCAGTTAAGTAAATTGGAAGCTGTTTTTTACTTTTAACTAAATTTGCAGGATTAAAGTAGTTTAAGCCTTCGTAACTTCCAAAATAAAGGATTCCATTTTCATCTTTCAGGACAGAATTGTTATTAAAATCATTTCCCAACAAACCGTCATAAGTAGAATAATTGACGGTTGTTTTGTTTTTCAAATCCAGTTGGCTAATTCCTTTTTTTCCGCTTAACCAAATACTTTCATCATTAGACTCTACAATCGAGGATATTGATTTTTCATGAAGTCCTTTGAAACTTATATACCATTTAAGGACATCTGTTTTTTTATTGTAACTGAACAATCCGGCGCCATCAGTACCAATCCAAATTTCTTTATTTTTAGCTTCATATAAAGTATTAATAGTATGGGTACTTTTATGACTTTTAAACTTTTGAGACATTTTATCCCGCAAGGAAGTGACTGAAAAGGAAACAAAATCCTTCGTACTGACTTTATACAAACCTGTTGTTGAACCAACCCAAACATCATCATCTGAATCAACCATCACCTCTCTGATGTCTTTATTCGTAAGTCCATTTATTAAAAATGGTTTAGAATTACAATGATGAAACTGACCATCTGAAGGCGTATAATAATGCAGGCCTTTTGAAAAAGTTCCAATCCAGATTACACCTCTGGAATCTTCGGCAATGCTCATAATATTATCTGAAGCCAAATTAGGAGTATTTTTTGCACTGTAATTAATAAAGCTTCTGCTTCCCTTCTTTAAAAGAAAAATTCCCTCATTCCAGCTGGACAGCCAAACATTTTGCTTTTTATCAATAAATACTTTGGTAATGTTATCATTAGTCAATCCGGAATAAAAACGGGCATCTGATTTGGTAATATGTTTAAAATTTTTAGTTCCCGGATTGTAGACATCGACTCCTCCGCCTTCCATAGAAATCCATAACTGCCCTTGATGATCTTTAGCAATACTCGTGACACAATTGGTTTGTAATGATTGTGAATTTCCGGGCAAACTTTCTATAATATTTACCTTGCTGTTTATTCGGTCAAAAACGCCTAAGCCTTTATTATAATAACCCAGCCAGATTCTTTTTTCTTTATCTAAAAATAAAGACCAGACAGAATTTGAACTTAAACTACGACCATTGAATTTGCTGTTTACATATTTTTTTTGAATAATACCCTGATCGTTTACAATGATTAAGCCATCATTTTCTGTTGCGCAAAGAATTGTTTTAGAATCTGTTGCCAGTATTGACATGATTCTTTTTCTGGTGATAGGATAAGAAACAACCTGTTTGACTTTAGAATATAAATCGGCTTTAACCAGTCCTTTGAATCCGTTACCAATCAACAAATTTTGTTTACTGTCAAAAAACATAGATACAATTGTTCCTGAGAGTAATTTATTGTCTTTGCCAATGCTTACTTTTTTAACCTCATTTTTTATTGGGTCAACTACTTTTAAACCAAAGTTGGTACCTAAATAAATCGTTCCTTTTTTATCTTTTACTAGAGCGTTGATTAAATAATTGGCTGTATTTGGAGTATCCAGTTTAAGACTTGTAATTTCTCGGGACTTAACATTTAGTTTCAGTAAACCATTATTAAACGTTCCTAAAAAAAGATCGCCATTATTGTCCTCAATGATGCTTTTTACTGAAATGACAGCTTCTTTTTTGCTTTTTTTCCGAAGATCAATATTTTCAAAAGTATTTAAATTCCGATTATAAAGACACAATCCCTCATCAGTACCTACCCACAAACGGTTTTGAGTATCTACATAAACGATATAAATTAAATTACTATTGATAGAACTACTCTGCTTTGAGTTTTGCTCATATCCTACATAATTTATCCCATCATATTTATATAAACCTGCACCATTTGTTCCCATCCACATAACCCCAAACTGATCCTGTGCAATAGTATAAATACCGCTTTTTGAAGTCTCATTATCTACTAACCGAAATCGATAGTTTTCAAATGTATTTTGAGAAAACAAGTTGTTTATTATAAAAAACAAAATGATAATGGCTCTAAAACATTTTTTTGAGGACATTTTAAAATTATTATTAAATTAAAATTCAATGTATATTGTTTAATAAAAAACCAATTATCCGTTAGAACGATCTTGATTTTATCCTATTAACAATTGGTAATATAACTTTTATCTAATTCACCAGAAGCACTCCTCCATTACAAGGAATTTTTATTTCAGCTTCTTGGTTATTTTTAAGCTTTATTGCTTTTACTTTTCCGTTTAATTTTTCATCATCAAAATAGCAAGTTAATGATGAATTGGAAACCATCATTGGGAGTTTCAATTTTAAACTCAAGGTTTCTTTTTGAGCGTTTATTCCTGCGATATACCATTTAGTTCCTTTTCGGCGGGCCAGAACGGCATATTTACCCGGATATCCTTCTAAAAAACGAACTTCATCCCAAGTTGTGGGAACCTCTTTCATAAAATTTATTGCCCAGGCAGGTGCATCAGCCAAATTGTTTGGTGCCAATGCAAAATGCTGAACACCGCTTTGAAAAAGTACTGCTGTCGCTAAGGCAAACACATCAGAAGTCATTCGTTTTGAACCTTTGTTGGGAGTATTTTCACTATTGTAAAATTTGTTTAAGGCGCTTCCTCCAAAATCCATGCTGCCGACTGTATTTCGAATAAATGTATGTGTAGAGGCATTAATCGCTTCATTGTCGCAGCTTGCTTGCCCAAAATGCAGATTTTCGCTCGCTAAGACTGCTTCGCTTGCAGCAAAATTGGGATACATACGCTCCCAGCCTCTTGGTAATGTACAGCCGTGAAAAATAACCATCAGACCAAAGTCATTCGCATCTCTCAAAATATCTTCATATAACTTCATCATTACCTGTTTGTCTCCTCCAAAAAAATCTACTTTAATGCCTTTTATACCAATGCTTTTTAACCATGCCATTTCGCTGCGGCGGATTATACTATTGTCCATCATCCCTCTTGGTCCTTGTGGCGCATCATTCCAATATCCATTTGAATTGTACCATAAATACAAACCAACACCTTTTTCGGCGCCATATCGAGCCAGTTCAGCAATTTTATCTTTTCCGATTTGAGTGTCCCAAAGTGCATCAACTAAAATAGTCTGATATCCCATTGCAACACTAAAATCGATGTATTGTTTTTGCACCAGAAAAGTGGTGTTGTTATCCATTTTCATGATCCAGCTCCACGAACCTTTGGTATACTGATATTCTTTTGAAGCTTCGTATTTTGGTTTAACCAAATCAAAAGGAATCGTAGTCTCTACAATAGGAGCCAGAGTTTCGCCAATTGTAATAGTTCTCCAAGGCGTTTCGCTAATAAGTGGTATGCCGGGAGCGGTTGTTCCGTTTCCGTTATTTTCTCCCGTCATTGGAAAACCAATGCTGTATAATCCTTTTTCCTGCCCAATTAATCTGCTGGCACAATATCCGCTGTCTACGCCTGTTTCTGATATTAAAACCCATCCATTATTGTTTACTTTAAAAAGACAAGGAAATGTATAACCTTCACCCATGCCGTTTTTTCCCATGGGAGCGTCTAATGTATACGATGTTTCATAACTTGGAGCTGTTCTGGCATATCCTGTCATTGGTTTACTTTGCGGACAAAGAAATGTGGTTGTGCCTTCCGGCAGAAGAAAACCTGAAGCTTCTTCTTGTACCACACAGGAACGGCTTTCGTTTTGCGGATATACTTTATATTTGAAAGCTGCATTGTTATTGCTCACTCTAAATATAATGTCGATAGCTGCTTTATTTTCTTTACTGAAAGAAAAAACAGCTTCATTAGCTTCATAATGAACATTACTGTTTTTTATATTGGGAAGCTGATATTTTTCGTTAATTTTATTTTGAATTGGATCCGTTTTTAAAACTAATCCAGTTGTAAAATCACCAATATTGGTTTTCAAACCAAGCGGAGACTTTTCTAAAAACGGTTTATCATTATAGGAAAGGCTGTAAAAAGGCTGACCGTTTGAGACAAAAAGAGAAATCTTAAGTTTTCCGTCAGGGCTTTTTACAACTGATTGTGCGTTTAAATTGAAAAAGCATAGTAAACTTAAAAGATACAGATAACTACTTTTCATATTTTTTATTTTGAATTAAAGATTTTGCTACTAATTTATTATTCCATTTTTATTGTCAAGATAGAAATAATCAAAATCAACATAACCTCCCAAATCTTTCTCGGCATAATTAAAAAGTCCAAATCGGTAACCCATAAAATGAGAAAGCGTATAGGGCAGTTTTATTGCGTTTCCTATACTAATCCATTCTTTTCCGTCCAAACTATAGTAAAATCTTCCTAAATCTGCTTTGTCTTTAAAATTGCATGCTGCTTTAAAATAAATTTTATTTCCAGTGAAGGGAACGCTTTGAATTTCTTTTGAAGTGCCGTTTACAGTTTCAATCATTACAATTCTTTTTGATCCGTTTTCGGCTTTTACGCCTACCAGACCAAAATCTTTTTGCAATAAGGAAAGTCCGGCAAAATCACCTTCTTTCATTTTAGAAACTTCCAATAAAGTAGTTCCTGAACATTCTGGTCCAAAGGTTCTTTGTGTCAGCGTATTTTTAGCCTGGGTAAAAGTGTTTGTTATTGAAGCTGTTTTTAATCTTAAATATCCTTTTCTTTCTTTAACAGACCATAATGAATTATCAGGATTATGATTCCACTGCCAGACTAAGGGTAAATCATTTTCTCCTTTCTTTCTGTCAAAATCATCTGAGTTCACAATTCCCGGAATTAATCCTTTGCTTTCAGGTAAATCTAAGTATTGAGGTACTTTATTATTTTCGCCCAAAATTGGCCAGCCGTCCACCCATTTCACTGGAACAAAATATGGAATACGTCCCACGCCTCCATAATCTCTAAATAAGTACGAAAACCATTTTCCGTCGGGAGTATCAATTAAGCCTCCCTGTGCAACACCTAAATCCTGCAGACCAATCTTTCCTTCCCAAGGACCGGTAATTTTATCGGCTCTGTGAATAACCACCGTACGCATTCCGTCTTTTGGCCAGACAATATTAAAGAGATAATATTTGCCCTTTATTTTATATAATTGAGAGCCTTCTGCGCCAAGCATGATATCATTTCCTGCCGGACTGCTGGCATTTTCGATTAGAACCTGATCTAATCCGTTTTCTTTTATCCCTGATAAATCAGCTTTTAGTTCTTTAATAAAAAGCTTGCCATTTCCGTACACCATATAAACGCTGCCGTCATCATCAAACAAAATACTGTGATCGTGATACGCAGGACTAAAACTAATTTCTTTCCAAGGTCCTTTTTCAATATTTTTTGTGGTGTATATATAAGTCTTTCCAGTGGTCTGAGCAAAAGTGGTTACATAAAACGTATTGTTATGAAATCTAATATTGCTTGCCCAAGAGCCTCGTCCGTAATTACTTTTGCCATTATCCAGATTCAGCTCGTCTGTATTTCCAAGAGTATTTGAAGCATAGTTTATTATTTTCCAGTTAATCAAATCTTTTGATTTCATGATTGGAACTCCCGGGCTCATGTGCATCGTGGTACTGCTCATATAATAATCATCGCCGATTCTGATGATTGACAAATCAGGAACATCTGCAAAAATCACAGGGTTCTGTACTTTGTTATCCTGAGCATGAGATTTGGCAAGGATTAGAAAAACGGTTAATATTATATATATTTTTTTCATTGTTTTTACTTCTGGAATTTTTAGATTTTGCTATTTTAAAAATCTTTATTTTGAATCAATTAAAAAAGTATAAATTTTACCTTTTTCAGTTTTTACATCATATAAAAATGTTTCGGGAATAACTAAAGCTTTTATATTCGATTCTTTAGATAAAAGCGGCTGTGCGGTTTCATTTAACTGATAAAAAATATTGCTGTTTTCTCCAGAAGCTGTTTTAAAATTTTTAGAATCTTTTGCCGTAATTTCATTGCCTGTTCTCAATCTAAGATTTCCTCCAAGATTTGACTTAATATTTACAGCAATTAGTTTTCCTTTTTTCCACTTCATATTCATAATTTCAAAACCTCCGCGGGCTTTTAAACCAGTTATTTCTCCGTATTCTTTTAAAGCATCGGGCAGCACTGGAAGTAAATGAATTGCGCCGTCAGAACTCTGCATAAACATTTCTGTTATTCCTGAAATGCATCCGAAATTTCCATCAATCTGAAATGGCGGATGTGCATCAAACAGATTATTATAGGTTCCGCCTCCATCCTTATTGACACCAAGCGGCGTTAATTGATTTTGAATTAAGCTGTAGGCATGGTTGCCATCCTGCATTTTTGCCCACCAATTGACTTTCCATCCCATGCTCCATCCTGTTGAAACATCTCCTCTTTGAAGCAGGGTATTTTTTGCTGCTGCAAAAAGTTCCGGAGTTCTGTAAGGCGAAATTTGATTGGAAGGATATAAGCCGTACAAATGCGAAATATGCCGATGGTGATCTTTTGGATCGTCAATATCATCTAACCATTCCTGAATTTGGTTGTATTTCCCTATTTGCATCGGCGGAAGCTTTTTTCGCAATACTTTTAAACTGTCAGCATATTCTTTGTCCTTTTCTAATATTTCTGATGCTCTGATAGCTGTACTAAAAACATCAAAAACAATTTGATTGTCCATTGTAGAACCTGCTGTTATAGTTGAACCTTGGTGAGCTGCCGGAGCATTTTCGGGAGAATTTCCGGGTGCAACAACCAGCCATCCGTTTGCCGGATCTTTTACTAAAAAATCCGAATAAAAATCGGATGCGCCTTTTAGAACTTCATAAACTGATTCAAGATATTTTTTGTCTCCGGTGTACAAATAATGTTCCCATAAATGCTGACTTAACCAGCCTCCGCCCGCATTCCAAACTCCCCAGGTTGCGCCGTCAACTGCACCGTTAATTCTCCAGATATCTGTATTATGATGCGCCATCCAGCCGCGCGCGCCATACATTACTTTTGCTGTTTCTTTTCCTGTTTCGGCCAGTTCCCGAATCATTCTTAAGAGCGGTTCATGCATTTCTGATAAATTGGTTTTCTCAGCAGGCCAGTAATTCATTTCTGTATTAATATTGATGGTGTATTTACTATCCCATACAGGATTCATACTGTGATTCCAAATACCCTGAAGATTGGCTGCCTGACCGCCCGGCTGCGAACACGAAATCAATAAATACCTGCCGTATTGATAATATAAAGTAACAAAAGAAGGATCTGAAGCATTTCTAAAATTAGCCAATCTTTCATCTGTTGGAACATTAGATGCTGCTGTTCTGCCTAAATCAAGTTTTACTCTTTTGAAATATTTTTGATAATATGCTATATGAGCTTTCTTGATTTTATCATAATTCTTATCGAATGCTTTATCCAAAAATGATTTTGCAAGCTCTTTTTCCTGCCCCGAAATATTATTATAATTAATAAAATTCGTAGCGATAGAAACGAAAATGAGAACTGAATCTGCTTTTTCAATTTGAATTGAATTATCAGTGGTATTTACGCTTCCTCCAATAACTTTAAATCTGGCAAGTGCATTAAAATTTACCTTTCCTTCGACACCTTCATGATCGCCGGAAGTGCCGCTTAACGAAAGTTCATTACTACCAGATAGCGTAATTAATTGTTTTTTATGTTCCGAATTGAAACTTGCTTTAAAAGACAATTTCCCCGGTTTATCTGTTGAAAGTTTTATAACTAAAACCCTGTCAGGAAAAGACATAAAGGCTTCTCTGGTATATGTAATTCCATCGACTGTGTAAATAGTTTTTGTGACTGCTTTTTCGATATCGAGTTCGCGATAGTAATTGGTATAATTTTGATGATTTGGGAAATCCAGCTGTAAATTACCTACGGGCTGAAACATTTGTCCGTGAGACTTTTTTGTAATTATATTGTCATTGGTTAATTGTTCGGCTTTTTTATAATCTCCCTGAAAAATAAGTTTTCTGATTTCATTCAGAGCCTCTTTAGCATTAGGATTATCATTTCTGTTAGGGCTTCCGCTCCATAAAGTGCCTTCATTTAACTGAAAAACTTCTTTTTCGACATCGCCATAAACCATAGCTCCCATGAATCCGTTACCAATGGGCAAAGCATTTTCCCAAACACCATTGGAAGGTGATTTATACCAAAGTTTTAAATCAGCTGTTTCTTGTGCAGCTAATGAAATCCCAAAAAACAGCAATATGGTACTTAGATATTTTTTCATGTTCCTTTTAATTGAATTATAAACTTTTGAACTTTAATCAATATTTTAAATTAAAAACTAATCCTGAGAAATCCTATCACTTTCCGGCGCACCCAAATAAGACGGTTTTAATCCGCCTGTGTTTATTAAAATTTTCTGAAGAACAATTCCGGGATCTAGTATGCGAAAACGCAATGTGTGCCTTCCTGCTTTCAAAATTTGATGTGTTGTTACGGAATGAATCATATGTTCTGCCTGCCATTTTCCTAATTCTCCACGATATTTTCCGTTAAAATTTACAAGCTGCGGATTTTCACCATCAAAAGAAACTTCATAACGAAGGCCTTTATTACTATTAAAATTAAGGGTGGGCGCTAACAATAGTTCGACATTAAAATTTCCGACTGAAGCAAAATCAATTTCATACTCAACGAAAATATTTTCCTGTGTATCCGGATAAAGGTTTTGCGGTAATGTCGTTATACCGCTTTTTGTTTTTCCAAAATCAGGAATCACCTCCCAATGAATTGTTTTTGAATTGTTGGCTTTAGAAAAATGTTCTGCTTCTATGGCAATAAATCCATCTTTTTCAACAAATACTTTTCGTTCTGTTTTCTCAGATGCTGTAATATATTGTACATCCGGCAAAATATTTTTAGGAGAATCGTGCCAGTTTTTGTAGCCAATACGCATCTGATCCATTATATGATCCCATTTTCCGCCAGCAATTTCATTATTGTATTTGTTCTGAAGAATAGAATCGCGAACGAACTTTGCTTTCACTATATCTGCATAATAATTAGCCTCAATATCTTTCTGTTTGTACAATTTTTTATTCTGGGCTTGTGCAAAATACATTTCGTAAAGATTACTGCAGGCATCTATAGGATATAAAACGAGCTGAAAATAAGCGTCTTTATATTCTTGGGGTAAATCATTGTAAACTCTGTATGCATCAAGTGCAAGATTTTTATAATCATTTACTACATTTTGAAATTCATTATAATTTTCAAGACTGTAAGTTTCGCTGTCGAGCATTTCGGGAGTTACACGACGATTAAATTTTGGATACGTATTTAGAAACCTTGCAATTTCTTTTGAGTGTTTTTCGCCAAACTGCTCAGTGGCCCATTTTTCGGTAAATTCAAATAAATTCTGAGGATTAAATTTCTTAGGATTCCACGCCATATCCAAAAAAAAGCTAATTGGGAATTCCATTGGTTTAAGATCTCCAACATTAACAATCCAGACTTTATCTACACCATGCTCATAGCTTAGATTCATTTGTTCCCAGACTCTTTGTATAGGACTTATATTAATCCATTTTGAGTTTCTTGGACCGCCAACATAATCAAAGTGATAATACATGCCGTATCCTCCTTTATGCACTGGTTTAGTCAGATCTGGAAGTTTACGCACATTGCCCCAGTTATCATCACAAAACAATAAAATCACATCGTCCGGCACTCGCATTCCCTGATCGTAATAATCTTGTACTTCTTTGTATAAAGCCCAAACCTGAGGAGTTTTAGACGGAATTTGTCCCGTTTCCTGAGCAATAATACCACGCTGTTCTTTTACGATATTCTCAAGCAGACTTATATTTGTGCCTTCGCTCATTGCTTCATCACCATCTCCGCGCATGCCTATGGTTACTAATTTTTCCCAATCTTTGCTTCGCGCAATACCACTTTTCCAAAATTCATCTAAAACGGTTTTGTTTTTGGAATAATCCCAAATATTGGGAAGGTTATTCTTTTTGATGTAACGATGCCAGTCTGTCTGCGCCAAAGCCATCGGTTCATGATGGGATGTTCCCATTATAATACCCATTTCATTGGCAAGAGGTCCGCTTGACTGGTCATCATCATAAAAAGCACTTCCCCACATTGCGGGCCATATATAGTTGGATTTTAAACGAAGTAATAATTCGAAAACTTTCTCATAAAACTTGCTGTTAAATCCTCCAAATGTTTTTTTTGCCCATCCACTTAATGCAGGGGCTTCGTCATTTAAAAAAATTCCCCTGTATTTTACAGCTGGCTCTCCATCTGTATATGTTCCTTTTATAAAATAAAGCGTTTCACTTTTCTTTACCGGAACATCTGCCCAGTAATACCACGGTGAAACTCCAATTTGTCTGGATAATTCATAAATCCCGTAAATTGTGCCGCGCTTGTCACTGCCCGCAATTACAATAGCTTCTTCAACTCCTTTGAACGGATTTTTAACATTCTGAATAATAAATTTTTCATTTTTTCCTTTCAGCTCTTTTCCATCAATTTTCTTTTGTTTTATTAAATCATCAATGACTGAACTGCCCTGAATTCCAATTATAATAAGAGGCGAAGAGTTATTGGGGTTTTGATTAAAAATGACAGGTTTGGTACTGGTAACTTTCTCAAAGTCTGACTGCAGGTTATATACTGCACGCATGATACCAACATCCATTGTGGCATTTATAAAAAAAGAAGGTGTTATTGATTTCTCTGCTATAACCATAACATTAGGATTTCTTTCATTTGTGATGAAGGGTTCTGCAGCTCTTAATGGACTATAAATACAGATAATCAATAAGGTAATCCATGTTGAAAGACTTTTCATTCTGTTTTTTCTTATTTAAAAATTACTTCTCAATAGTGACTGTAGAAATACTATACTTTTGAAAAACGGAAGGATCTACATCTTTAAATAAAAACTGAGAAAACATATACAACCCATTTTTCCAAACCTTAAAGTCATGTACTCCAGGCTCGATATAGTAAATATGAGGTACGTTATTTTTAGCTAAATAATCGTGTGTGCGTGAGCTGTTTTCTATAAGCCAGTCCTTATCGCCGCAGGAAATCCAAAGCAATTTGAGTTTCTTTTTTGCATCTTCGGGTTTAGGCAATAATTCCTCTGCCGCTTTAGTATTAGGCGCAGCCGAAAATGCTCCTATCCAGGCGAACTTATCTAAATTCCCTAATCCGAAATTTAAAGACTGTCCGCCTCCCATAGATAATCCGGCAATTGCACGATGTTCTCTGTCTTTTAGAGCCGGGTATTTTTTTTCAATAAAAGGAATCAAATCATTTAGAAGATCTTTTTCAAAAACACTAAAAGCTTTTACTTTATCGGCAGCCATGATATCGCCAGTTGCACTATCGTCTTTCATTGCCCTTCCGTTTGGCATTACTACAATCATAGGCTGTAACTTTCCTTCTGCATAAAGATCATCCAATATAACATTTGGATTTCCACCATTTAACCATTCTTTCTCATCTCCTCCTATTCCATGAAGAAGATATAAAACCGGATATTTTTTACTTTTATTGAATCCCGGCGGCGTGTAAACTGTCACTTTTCTGGTTGAACCTACTGTTTTAGATTCGTAACTCAGTGTTTCGATTTTTCCTTCTTTTGTATTTGGATTAACCTCATCAAATCCAAGAGGAGCATGAACTATAAAAGGTTCTTTGCCATCAAATAATGTGTAACCTGACAGCGATAACATCTTTTCAGCGTAACGTTTTCCTAATTCTCTGTAACCATCAGCATTAAAGTGTAAAAAATCAGTTTCAACTGTACATCCTTTTGACGAAATAACATAAGAGTTTGGTATAACTTGTGGCAGTTTTGCAATTATCTTATTCATGCTGCCGCACTTGCCGTTCTGATCTTCATTTACGGTTTCTCCAGAAAGTAACGGTACTTTTTTAGGATCGAGATTCAGGTCTTTTATTAAATTATCATATACTATTTTTACTTTTTGTGGCCAGAGTGTATCACCTGTATTGGATTCTCCCTGATGAAGTAAAATACCTTTTATTACTCCTTTTTTTTGAGCAATTTTTGCCATTTCTACCAATCTTGCATATGGATTTCCGTCGTATTGTTTTACTATGTTTTTTAACCAGTCCGGAGAATCTGCGACATAACTTTCGAAGTTATTTTTATCAAAAAGTTCAATTTTACAGCCTCCAACAGCAACATTTACAACACCAACTTTTACATTCTGTGGAAGATTCGATAGCATAGTTCTTCCAAAATAATCCATCGGAGTTAGTCCCGTTGTACATCTACACAAAGGCGGAACAGCTGTGTACCATTTTCCCTTTTCACGTCCCATTTCAGGACAGTTAACTGCGGCTAAAACCTGAAAACGTGGATTAACATCTGTTTTATCCTGAGGTTCTATTTTGGCAAAACCTTCCATATTGGATTGTCCAAAACTCAAATAAACATGAAAATTTGGATCTTGTGAATATCCTTTTTCCGCTATAAAAAAAAGAATTGCAAATACTGAAAACTTAATTATTGATTTCATTTATATATGAATTTGTTTAGTTTTAAAATATTTTAGAAAAAACCGTTATTAAAATTTTTAATCAAAAATGTCTGACTCTTGAAATGTGTATTATTTATTTAACTCCTAAATTCTATTTTGATTTCCAAATTAAAACTGTGCGCTAAATATTTTTTCTCGCAGATTGAGCAGATTTTTATTTTATGATCTTTTTAATCTGTGCTTTTATTTGAAACACATCTACTTAAATAAATCTAAATCTACTGCTTCTCCCATTCTCTGATAGCCTTTTTCATTTGGATGCAGAAAATCGCCGTCGTGCATGTCTGATAAAATTGTTTTGGAACCAATCCCTGAAGCCATTTCTTTATCAAAATCGATTACAGCATCAAAATTACCTTTAGCTCGAATCCATTCGTTTACAATATCTCTTGCCTGTTGTTTGTAAGGCGCATCATAAAAGGATTTTTCGAATGGCAGAATTGTACCGCCAAATACTTTTAATCCTTTCGCATGGACTTTATCAATCATTATTTTATAACCGTCTATAATTTCTTTTGCCGTAACAGATGCGTCTTCTACTTTTTTAATACCACCAATATCATTTATTCCTTCGAGAATAATTAGCCATTTGGTTCCTTTTTGAGAAAGTACATCTCTGTCAAAACGGTTTAAGGCTGTTGGTCCTAAACCTCCTCTAACTACACAATTTCCCCCAATTCCTAAATTAAGAACTCCAATATGTGCTGTACTTTTATTGGCTCTCAAACGTGCTGCTAAAATATCTGTCCATCGATTCTGTTTATTTGTTCCAGATCCTCGTCCGTCAATGATTGAATTTCCTAAACAGATTACATTACTCTCATTTTTAGCCGAACTGATATCAACTCCCATAATAGTATACCAATGATCTGTTTTTACGGCTCCTGCAAAAGATTCGTTATTGATATGATCTCCTTCGAGAATATAAGAAGTTGTGCGGGAACCTGGATGCCCGGTTACTTTTGATGAAACTTCGCCATAATGAATGGTAATGGCTAAAAGCTGCCCTGGTTTTAATTCAAAATCAAAAACATCTGAATACACTTCTTCATTAGGTCCTAATATTACTTGTGGACTGCCTTTAAAACTCAATATTTTCTGTGTTTTTGTATCTACAGCCGGAGCTTCAATAACATTGGCAACACTTACTGATTTAATAGCAGTAGGCTGATCGCTAAACAAATTAGAGAATCGCAGTTTAATCTGTTTACCACCAAGCGATACTTTAATAATCTGACGAAGCGTATTTTGTGCAAGTCCCGGTGCAGGCGGCATATTATTGGGTTCAACAAGCATTTGAGCTGTTGCCCAAGTGCCTGTCCAATTTTGAGTATCTTTTTTCTCTCCCGTTTTAATTGATGCTTTATTAGAGGTGCATCCTGCAATTAAAATTAGGAGAGTAAAAAATATAATGCATTTAATAGACTTTATTTTTACGTTCATTTTATTAAAAATTATAAATACATTTTTGTCTTTTTTGAATTAAATCTATGTCAGTTATTTTTCTCGCAGATCAAGCAGATTTTATTTTATAATCTTTTTTTAATCCTTTAATTCTACCTAGCTCTTTTTCTTACAGCTTCAACTGTTAGAAAAAAACTTTGCGACTTCGCGTCTTTGCGTGCAAATTTCTCGCTGTTGAGAGAAAGAAGCTTTATGATTTAATCTCGCAAAGTCGCAGAGTCGCAAAGTTTTTTAAGTAGATTCTTTTTGCGTTCGCAACTCTTCTTCAAAGTCGCAAAACACTTTCCTAAAATCTGTTGCTTTGACTTAAACCACATAGATTAAAATAAAAAACCAACCCCATTTCCTATTGTGGACGAGCATCATTTGCAGAAGTAGCATACAAACCTACCAATGCTCCGGTAAAACCTCCGGCAACATTTGTTGAAAGAATATCTCCTGAAACTGTTCCTCCTAAATTTTCAAAATCAACTCCATTGACAGCATAACTAAATTCATAACTGTCTCCTGTCGCTTTTACCTGCAAACGAAGTGAATTTGTTACTTTGATTTTAGAACTTGCTATAATTTTTGACTGTCCTTTTTCTGTTCTTTCCAATACAATAAAAGTATCATTTTCTTTTTTTGTGATTCCAAATACATAATTAAAACGCTCATTTTGAAGGCAGACAATTCCGGCTAAATCCTTTTCTGACTGCGGTTTGTAATCAACTGTTGTTGTAAATGAAAATGTATTGTGCTGCTGTCTGTAAAAAAGTGTAGAAGTTGGTTTAACTTCTTTTATGTTTACTTCAAATGGTGTTATTTCTAAACCTTTTTTACTTACTGAAATAAAGTTTTCACGAGGACCTCTTAATCCGATCCATCTGTAATCTAATTTTTTAGAAGTGAAATTTTCGGTAAAAGTGAAATTTCCATTAGGAAAAAAATCCTCTTTTCCTGTATTGTTTGTGGCTCCGGCTGGCATTTTTAGTTTTGACTGCATGGGAACTAATCCGTTTTCAAAAACAGGAAATTCACCAGACCAGTCTACAGGAAGTATAAAAGTTTCTCTTCCCATGTTTACCTTGTCTTTTTCATTAGGGCGAATACCTAAGAAAACGCCGTAATATTTATTATTCGGTCCCTGAATTAAATCTGCATGACCTGCCCAATCTACTTTGTTAGTTCTGTCTTTTGGAAAATAACGCTGGGTAAGGATGGGATTATTTGATGATGGTTTGAAAGGTCCTTTCGGATTATCACTAATAAAAATAACCTCACTGTGATTTCCTCCTGTTCCACCTTCGGCACACATTAAATAATATTTTCCGCTTTTTTTATATAAATGCGGAGCCTCAATCCAGATAGGTCTTTTAGAAAGATCTACGCCTCCGTCTACAATAATTTTATCTGTACCGGGAATTACTTTATCTGTATTTGTATCATATTCCCAAACTTTAATTACGCGATGTCCTTCGTATAATTCTTTTCCTTTATCCGGTGCATCATTATGGACAATATAAGCTTTGCCATTTTCATCAAAAAAGATGGAAGGATCGATGCCGCCGAAATCTAATTTTATCGGGCTTCCCCATCCTTTCATAGGATCTTTTGTTTTAACAATAATATTTCCAAGACCTCCGGAAAATGCTGTAACAATCATATAAAAAGTATCATTATGCGGATTATAGGTAATTCCGGGCGCATACACTCCAGCACTAATTCCTGTATCATGCGGATTAAATTCTGATACGTTATTTAGAATACCTCCTAAATCTGTCCAATTGACTAAATCTTTAGAGTGAAAAATTGGCACGCCAGGAAACATGGCAAATGAAGAACATACCATATAGTAATCATCTCCTTTTCTGGTAATAGCAGGATCAGGATAACATCCCTGCAAAATTGGCGTATAAAACTCGTCAGGTTTTAACGGATTATTTTTATAAACCTGATCATCACCGTTGTAAACGACATTGGAAAAAACAGGAGCTTTTTTACTTTTCTTTTTTACAAGGGTATCGCTGGCTGCTAACGCTTTAAAAGAAAAAAGAAACAATATTGGTAATAAGAAAAATAGTATTCGCTGCTTCATTTGTACTGATTTGTTATTATTAACATCTCTTAGAAAATGTTACGTTATTTAAAATGTTTAATTTGAAATATATTGGGTATTACATTACTGTCAAAATAGTTCCTGTCCAAAATCGAGTTTACAATTTAAAAGCCGAGGGATTACCCCTCGGCTTTAACTAAAGCAAACTTAAATAACCAACTTATAAAGTTATTCTGTAAAATCAACACTTATAATTACGGTTAAATTTGCTTTTAGTATTAAGATTAATATCCAGGATTTTGATAAGCTGCCTTATCTGCTTGTGACATTTCCATACCATCTAACTGGCCCTGCGGTATTGGACGCAAATAATGATGCGGATCTATCGTTCTTGTAACAATCTGTGGCGTATGCTGTCCGTAATTTGATCCACCAATTGAATATTTTCCGGCTATTTCATTCCATTTTTGAGTTCTTACCAGATCATACCAACGATATCCTTCACCATAGTATTCGCGAGAACGTTCAGCCAGAATATAATTAATGTCAATTACTGCAGGAGTTGCACTTGTTAATAAAACACTATTGTCTGCATTCTTTGCTACTTTCCCATTATTATCCCAGCGCCATTTTCCGGCACGGGCTCTTATTACATTTATAAGATCTCTTGCAGTCATAGAACCAGTTGCTCCTTTTACTGCCGCTTCTGCCGCAACAAAATAAAGTTCTGAAAATTTAGCAACCGGAAATGGTCTGGTGCTTCCGGCATTTGGCTGTCCTAATCCTCCGGCATTATCAGTGCGGTATGGCCCTAATTTCCATAAACCGGGATATACTATTCGGCTTATTCCTGATGGAGAAATTACATAATCAGCTCTGCCTGGTAAAACTCCGGCTCCAATACCGTTATCACCTGCTCCAGCGGGATATGTAATTGGTGTACCCGGTTCGTCATTAAGGAAAGTTACGATAGCGTCCCCCGGGCTTATTGGTAACCCATTAGCATTGTACAATGTTGGTATATTGGTTAATCCGGTTCCACTCAAATTCCAATTTCCACGGTAAACAGAAGTAAATGTTCCGTCATATCTTGAATCATTTGTTTTATCTGCAAATGTTTTTGTAAAAACTTCAATTGGCGGTACCATTCTTACCCACGGGCGACCTAAGAATTGGTCAGCTGCACGCTGCACAGTCGAAACCGAAGCTCCGGCAGCATTTTTACTTCTTATAGCCGTATAATTAAATGTTCCCATCCATCCTGCAAAATTATCCGGAGAACCTCCGCTTCCGTAAGTAAGACTTGCTCCATTATAATATTCACTTTTTTCTGTATGGTCTGCATAAAGCATTAATTCTTTATTACGATCATTAGATCCTAAGTTTACATCATAATAATAATCCAATAAAGCGTATGGTCCAGGGTTATTAATACCGTCTAAAGCTAAATTATATGCCTGTTGAAAATACCATTGTGCATTATGTCCGTCCGGGTCTGTTCGTGGTGTATCCGGATATGTTGGAATATTATTTGGGTTTTCTAACCACCATCCGTATGTCAGGTATGCTTTTGACAATATTAAACGAGCCAAGGTTTTAGTTGCAGTACCTGTTAATCTTGGAGCGTTCGGTAAGTCATTTACGGCTGCCACTAAATCCGGAAAAATAGCTTTGGTATAAACCTCGGTAACTGTATTTCGTTTTGAGGATCTTGACGGTTTAGTATTAAATTTTAGTTCGCCTGTTCCTAAATCTAAAGGCACGCCTCCAAATGTCTGCACTAGTAAAAAATAATCAAATGCCCTAAAGAATCTAGATTCGGCTATAAGGCTGCTTGCTACACCAACGGCTGCACCATTTTCAATAATTCCGCTTGCGGTATTTATATCATTATACGAGTTATTCCACACTACATCTGCTCTACTCGAAGTTGGATTGATAACACCAACTCCTGACAAGTCATGATCTTTAAAATTTCCATCTGCCTGCTGTCCGTAAGTAGCTTCATCAGTGCCAGTTTCAACAGAATTATAATAATATGCCTGCCCGTAAATCCATCTTAAATGGGCATAATGCGAAGTTAATCCCTGTAATACTCCTTGCTCCGTTTTAAAATAACCAGGTTCATAAAAATCATGTGGTTTCTCTTCTAAAATATCGGAGCAGCCAGCAAAGGAGAACAAAACTACTGACCCTATAATTAAATTTCTAAAAATATATCGTTTCATGGTTCTTCTTGATTAAAATGTTAAATTAAGTCCGAATAAAAAATTTCTGGTCGTAGGTGTATTTGTTCCAATAACAAGGAATCTGCGCTGGTATGAAGCCACTGCCTGATTTTCATCTCCGTATGAATTTGTTTCCGGATCCATTCCTGACTGTTTGTGGTAAGGAGAGAAAAGTACAAATGGATTTTGTGCCGTAAAATAAACTCGTAGTTTCTCAATACCTACTCTTTTCATAAACTCCTGATCTAATGTGTATCCTAGAGTTAATGCTCTGATTTTTACATAAGATGCATCAAAATAACCCATTGTTGACATGTATTTTGGATTATCACCACTTCTAATACCTCTTGGATTAGGGTATTCAGCATCTCTGTTATCCGGTGTCCAATAATCTACATCAACATTACTTCTACGACCGTTAAGCAAATTAAGGTAACTTGCTCCTCCATAAAGTGTACTTACTAATACTCCGCCGCTTTTAAATGCTCCAACAGCCGAAAAATCGAAGCCTTTATACGTTAGATTTGTATTAAAACCTCCTTGAAAATCAGGATCAGTTTCGATGATTTGTCTGTCACTTGCATTAATTGCTCGAGTTGGCGAACCGTCTGGGTTAAAATCTCCCGTATATTTAACTTTTATTGATCCTACTACTGTTCCTTGTTGGTTTATACCAGTTGGCCCCGGTTCCAAAATAGACATGTAAGGATCACCTTCTTGCCAAATACCCACTTTTTTATAATCATAGATTGAATTAATATTATAACCTACAAACCATGAGTTCGCCTCGTCTCTTTGAGATCCTGAAGCAAGTGCAACCAATTTATTTTTATTCGAATATAAATTAACCCCAACTGTCCAGCTCAACCCTTTTGGATTATCCAAAATAACTCCGTTTAAAGATATTTCGTAACCTTTATTCTCTGTTTCCCCAACGTTTGCTACATAACTACTCACACCTGATGTTGCAGGTAAACCTACTCTTTGCAGAAGATCTTTTGTATGTGTTTTGTAATATTCAATTGTACCTGATAAACGGTTATTAAAGAATCCAAAATCTAATCCATAATTCCAGGTTGTAGAAAACTCCCATCCTAAATTCGGGTTAGGCAGTTCTGTAACATATACACCTGTAGAATTTGTAGTTCCAAAATTATACGGTCTCGTACTTAAAGCTCCCAAAGTAGCATACGGATTAACAGCCTGATTTGAAGTTTCACCATATCCGGCACGTACTTTCAGTAAATTAATCCATATAAGTTTTTTTATAAAAGATTCATTAGAAACTGTCCATCCTGCAGAAACAGCCGGATAGGTTACCCATTTATTCCCTTTGGATAATCTGGATGAACCATCTGAACGAATTGTACCTGAAATAAAGTAACGATTGTCAAATGAATACATCAACCTTGCCATGTACGATCGTAGACCCCATTGCGTATAATCCTGATTTGCCGGATTTATAACGGCTTCTTCTTCACTCTGCCCTAAGTTGTAAAACTGAAATGCATCTGAAGTAATTCCGTTTCTTGATATCTGGGAAGTATTTCCGGTATACTGTTCATTCGAATATAACCCAACAAAATTGATCGTATGCTTTTGAGCAAAAGTCTTATCATAAGTTAACAAGTTCTCAATAAGCCATTGCGTTGATAAGGTATTGCTAATAGACGCATTTGATATTGTAGTAGGATTTACATCAAATACTCCTTGTCCTTCATAATAACCACTATTAGACAAGCGTAAATTTAATCCGGTATTCATGCGATACTTTAAACCTTCTACTCCGGGTATCTTCAATTCAGCAAAAATATTGTTATAAGAACTAAAAGCTCTGTTTTGATTAACATAAGATTCTCCAAGATTATTTATAGATTTCCTTGTATAAACCCAATTTTCATCAGCTCCCATTCTAACTGTTCTTTTTAAAGATCCGTCTGCATTATAAGGATTAGCCAAAGGAGAAGTTCCTAAGATAGTGCCTGTACCAATGTTATCTCCATTAGTAACGGCGTAATTACTATTAGTATTGAATCCCATACGAAAAGCTCCTCCCAGTTGCTGGTCTAAACCTGCTCGTATACTAAAACGCTCGTATTTTTGTCCCGGTAAAACAGACTCTTCTTTATAATAACCTAAACCTGCATTATAGGACCCGCGCTCACTACCTCCGGAAACGGTGACATCATGACTAATCATTTCACCAGCCCCGTAAAGTGAATTCTGCCAGTCTGTATTAGTACCTCTGGATTCATCAACTCCATCTGTATATAAACCTGCATAATTACGAAGTGCTCCAAACTTAGCACCATCCATCATGTCGTATTTACCAAAAACCTGCTTGATACCGCTAAATCCGTTATAATTAAATGTAGCTTTTTGGTTTTTACGCCCTTTATTACTAGTAATCAATATAACTCCATTTGCACCACGCGAACCATAAATAGCTGTTGCAGAAGCATCTTTTAAAATATCAACAGATTTAATATCAACAGGATTTATATCTCCTATAGAACCTGCAAACGGAACTCCGTCCAGAACAATTAAAGGATCATTACTCCCGGTTAAAGACCTTGTTCCGCGTATACGAATCTGCATTGAAGCTCCGGGTTTTGTAGAAGTCTGAGTCAAATCTACACCAGCGAGCCTTCCTTGTAGTGCCTGAGTAATGTTTCCAGATGGCACCTCACTTAATTCTTTTCCTCCAATAGATGCTACAGATCCGGTTACCGCTTCTTTCATTTGCGTTCCGTAACCAATTACCACTACTTCTTTTAAAACGTCTGAATTCTCTTCAAGCGTTACATTTATTTGGGCTCGCCCATTAACAGCAACTTCTTGGCTTTTAAGGCCTATAAAGCTAAAAATAAGTACTCCGTTAGAAGGTACATCGATAGTATAAGTACCGTCAAAACTGGTGCTTACTCCATTTTTAGCACCTTTTAAATTCACATTCGCTCCAGGGATTGGACCGCTTGCATCTGATACTGTCCCTGTGACTTTTGTCTGTGCATTCGAGTGGAATGACAGCGCAAACATTAAGATCAAAAAACAAAAGCATTTTAGATGCTTCAGTTTACTTGTAACAAAAAAGTCAATCATAAAAATTGGTTTAGATAGTTAAAACTTGGTTTTGGTTTAGTTAATAAGTGTATTAATAACAAATATAAAAAAAACAACCAATACACAATCGGTTGTTTGATATTTTTTTTCAAGAATTGACAATAAAGCACCAGATAAAAAACAGTGTACACAATTAATTTACCAAAATAATATATAATACACATCATTACAATTGATTTCAATTCTAATTTTAATGATATTATAGCGTTTTACAGATTTAGCTAAAAAAAACATAAAACAAAAAAAGCCAACCAAATTGCACCTCTATTGGATAACGAGCATCTTTTTTAAAGTAAAAATATTGTTAAAATAAAGAAGGCAAATACAGAACAACTCACTATTAACCCCTAACTGGTTGTTATTCTGCTCCTTTTTACAAGAAAAAAGAAACCAAAATAACGTAAGGAGCAATCGGTTGTTGATAAAACGCAAAAAACTCCTTTCAAATTAGATTTAAAAGGAGCTTTGGTAATGGTATAAACTTATTAAAATCGGTAAAAAGAACTTTATAAATTCATTTTTTTTGCATCTTCAATAAATTGATTAAGCCCAATATCGGTTAATGGATGTTTCAATAATCCTTTAATTGCAGAAAGAGGTCCGGTCATAACATCTGAGCCTACTTTTGCACAATTTACGATATGCATTGTATGTCTGATCGAAGCTGAGAGAATCTGGGTTTGATAATCATAATTATCGTAAATTTCCCTAATCTCTGCAATTAAATGCATTCCGTCTGTCGAAATATCATCTAATCTTCCTAAAAACGGCGAAACATAAGTAGCGCCGGCTTTTGCAGCTAATAATGCTTGTCCGGCAGAAAAGACTAAGGTAACATTGGTTCTGATTCCTTTTGAAGAAAAATATTTACAGGCTTTTACACCATCAGCAATCATGGGCAGTTTCACGACAATCTGAGGATGCAGCCCGGCAAGTTCTTCTCCTTCTCTGATCATTCCGTCGAAATCTGTCGAGATTACTTCAGCAGAAACATCTCCGTCAACAATGTTGCAAATAGCAAGATAGTGCTTTAGGATATTGTCTTTTCCGGTAATTCCTTCTTTGGCCATCAAAGACGGGTTGGTCGTTACGCCATCAAGAACACCTAAAGATTGTGCTTCTTTAATGTCTTCAAGATTGGCAGTATCAATAAAAAATTTCATAGTTTTTTTGTTTAATGTTGGTTAATAGTGTCGTCAAGCAATTAATCGTTCAGTTTGTCAAAGATTCAAAAAATGTTTAACCCAAAGAGACCTGACAGGTTTTAAAAACCTGTCAGGTCTAACTTTATGGATTTTACCAATTATATATACTGGTTAATGATATTTTCAAACAATTCCTGTTTACCGCTTTGAAGTGTTAACTCTCCGTTTTGGTTTGCGATATCGTATAAATCTTTAAGGTTTAATTTTCCGTTTTCAAAATCTTTACCTTTTCCAGAATCGAATGAACTGTATCTTTCTGTTCTTAATTTTTCGTAAGGAGAAGAAGTGATGATTTTATCTGCAGTCAATAATGCTCTTGCAAAAGTATCAGCACCACCAATGTGCGCTAAGAAAACATCCTCCAGGTCTGTTGAATTTCTTCTGATTTTTGCATCAAAATTTACTCCTCCACCTTGTAATCCTCTAGCTTTTAAAAATACCAACATTGCTTCTGTAGTTTCCTGAATGTTGTTTGGAAACTGGTCTGTATCCCACCCATTTTGATAATCACCTCTGTTGGCATCAATGCTTCCTAACATTCCAGCTTTTGCAGCAACTTCTAATTCATGCTGAAAAGTATGCTGTGCCAATGTTGCGTGATTTACCTCAATATTGATTTTGAAATCTTTGTCTAAACCATATTCTTTTAAGAATCCAATTGCAGTTGCCGAGTCAAAATCGTATTGGTGTTTTGATGGTTCCATTGGTTTTGGCTCAATAAAGAAAGTTCCTTTAAAACCTTGCGCTCTTGCATAATCTCTGGACATTGTTAAGAACTGTGCCATATGGTCTAATTCTCTTCCCATGTCTGTATTCAATAATGACATATATCCTTCTCTACCACCCCAGAATACATAGTTTTCTCCATCTAAAGCAATAGTTGCATCCAAAGCTAGTTTTACTTGTCCTCCGGCTCTTGCTACAACATTAAAATCAGGATTTGTAGCTGCACCGTTCATAAATCTTGGATTTGAGAAACAGTTTGAAGTTCCCCAAAGCAATTTAATTCCAGACGCTGCTTTTTTCTGTTTTAAGTATTCTGTAATTGCTGCTAATCGTTTTTCTGATTCTGCGAAAGTTGGACCTTCTGCAATTAAATCATAATCGTGAAAACAGAAATAATCAAATCCCATTTTGCTGATAAATTCAAAAGCTGCATCTGCTTTATCTTTTGCTGCCTGATATGGGTCTGAAGACTGATCCCAGGCAAAATTTTGAGTTCCTGGCCCGAATGGATCACTTCCTTGTCCGCAGAATGTGTGCCAATATGCGATTGCAAATCTAAAGTGCTCACGCATTGTTTTTCCGGCTACAACCTGATCCGGATTGTAATATTTAAATGCCAAAGGATTATCAGATGCCGCACCTTCAAATTTAATTTGGCCAATACCTTTGTAGTATTCTTTATCTCCTAAAACTATCATTTGATTCTTTTATTTAGTTGTTAATATTAATTCTAATTCCTGCTTCCATTTTTGATAGGCCTTTTCATAAGGTTCTCTATTTTTCAATGGTAAAAATGTCATAACGTGATCGTTGGTTGTAATACTTGAACCAAATTTGTTATAATCACCATCTTTTAACCCTACTGCTCTTGCTGCGCCAACTGCACCGGTTGTGTTGTAAATTTCAATTTCATGACCAATTAAAGTAGCCACCGTATTAGAGAAAATCTCTGAACGAAATAAATTGTCATTTCCGGCTCTTATTACATTAATTGCTGCATTATCATCTTTTAAACAATCCATTCCATATACAAATGAAAACGCGATTCCCTCTAAAGATGCTCTAAACAAATGTGCGCTGTTATGAATATTTAAGTTGAGGTTTAAAAAATGTGTTCCGATGTTTTTATTGTTGAACATACGCTCAACGCCATTTCCAAACGGAATCACTACAACACCATCTGACCCAATATCAATTTTTGAAGCTTTATGATTCATTGATTCATAGGTTTCATCACCCATATTATTTCGAAGCCATCTGTACTGAATTCCTGCTCCGCTAATATTTAAAAGCTTACCCACTCGAGGTGTTTCTAATTCGTAATTAACATGTACAAAATTGTTTACTCTTGTGCTTTTTCCTGAAGATATTTCGCTTACGGCATAAAACACTCCCGAAGTTCCGCCTGTTGCAGCTACTTCTCCCGGATTCAAAACATTTAAAGCCAAAGCATTATTAGGCTGATCACCTGCTCTGTAAACTACCGGAATACCAACAGGAAGTCCGGATTCTTTTGAAGCTTTCTCTGTTACAACACCTTGATTGGTAAAGTTTTCTACGATTTTTGGCGTCAGCGATTGGTCGATTCCGTAGTAATCTAAAAGCCAATCTGCTACTTTATTCTCTTTATAATCCCAAAGCATTCCTTCAGACAAACCGTTTTTGGTAGTGGTTACTTCGCCTGTCAATTTTAAAGCGATGTAATCTCCCGGAAGCATGTATTTATAAATTTTACTGTAAATTTCAGGTTCGTTTTCTTTTACCCATTTTAGCTTTGAAGCGGTGAAATTTCCTGGAGAATTCAACAAATGTTTCATACTTTTTTGTTCTCCAATTTCGGCGAAAGCCTTATTTCCAATTTCAACTGCACGGCTGTCACACCAGATAATAGAATTTCGAAGTGCATTTCCGTCTTTATCTACGATAACCAATCCGTGCATTTGGTAAGAGATTCCAATGCCCTGAATTTTCGATGCATCTATATTGGCTTCACGAATGGCTCTTTTAGTTGCTATACAAATGTGTTGCCACCAAATCTCAGGATCCTGCTCTGCCCAATCTGGGTGCAATGACAAAATTTCCATTTCGTTTTGAGGCTCATTCAAAACAATTATTTTTTTGCCTGTTTCAACTTCTACCAAGGCTGCCTTGACAGAAGAACTTCCAATATCATATCCTATATAATACATAACTTTATAATGATTCTAATTCTCTTATTTTTTTTCATTGCGGTTCCGTTTATTTTAAAAACATACTTTGCCTTTATAATACTTCTGTTTGGTAGAAAATAACTTATTCCGCAAAAAATGATTTACCATAAAAATTGAAATCAAGTGTTTTGTGAGCAAGCATTTCATCTTTTTTTAAGTTTAGACTATAAAATCTGGCTGCTCTGTGCGAAACATCCTCTTCTTTTTCATTTGAATCATTTACTAAATCCATCTGAAATAGTTTTCTTCTAAAATTAGATTTGTTTATTTCGATGTTTAAAATTTCTTCATAAAGATGTATCACCTGTAACAATGTGAACTTTTCAGGTAATAAATTAAACCCTATTGCGCTGCTGCAAATGTTTTTGCGCAATTCTTTTACACTGTAATCCAGAATGGTTTTATGTCTGTCATTCAAACCAGTAATTTCATGAATACCAATCCATTTCACATCATCGCTTAAGGTTTCATTCAACATGTTGCCTCTTTTTACCAATGCATAATATCCAATTGAAATATCTTCCTGCAATGAAGATTGGGACGAATAACCAAAGGCCTTTAACTGTTTTAAAAAAAACTGATTACCGCCAATATATTTCTCCAGAATATTCTGAGCTGTACTTGACATGGTTTCGTTTTTCTTTATATAATCACTAGCCAGCCTCCAACTTACATTTCCTGGATTCTCCTTTTGTTTTACAAGTAAAACTTTGAGATTCTCATCTTCAAAATTGAAAATAACACAATCAATTTCTATTATATTTCCGCTACTTTGTTTGGCGGTTTTTCTAACTTTTTCATCCCCTTTTTCCATAGAAAATAAAATTTAAACCTATTACTTTTCGTCAACTTTAATCTGCTGATTTTTTAATATCATAAGGATCTATTGTAATGATTGAACCATCTTCGAGATAATCTATTTTTGTCACTTTCATACTTCGCAAATGCGTTATTCCTTTTGATAAACTTGAATCGTGATAAAATAAATACCAGTCCTTATCAACCTTGCAAATAGAATGATGTGAAGTCCAGCCTACAACAGGATTCAGGATTCGGCCCTGATAGGTAAAAGGCCCGTATGGATTATCGCCTATTGCATAACAAATAAAATGAGTGTCACCGGTAGAGTATGAAAAATAATATTTTCCGTTGTATTTATGCACCCAGGACGCCTCAAAAAAACGTCTGTCATTATCTCCTGCCAAAAGGACTTTTCCTTCTTCATCCAAAATTTTAATTTCTTTTGGAGCTTCAGCAAATTCCAGCATATCATCACTAAGCAAAGCCACTAAAGGGCCTAAAGCAGTTTCATTATCCAAAGGTTCTTCATAATCCTGACCATAATTATTATTTCGGTATTTTTGAAGCTGTCCGCCCCAAATACCTCCAAAATAAATATAATATTTTCCGTCTGTATCTTCAAAAACAGCCGGATCAATGCTATAACTTCCTTTAATAGCTTCAGGTTGCGGCAAAAATGGACCAACCGGAGAATCACTTACAGCAACTCCTATCTGAAAGATTCCGTTCGAACGTTTGGCTGGAAAATACAAGTAATATTTCCCATTTTTACAAGCTGCATCAGGAGCCCACATTTGTTTTTCTGCCCAGGCTACATCATCAACATGTAACGCAAGGCCATTATCTACAGCTTCAGAATTGATGTTTTCCATTGAAAATACATGGTAATCTTCCATACCAAAATGATCTCCATTATCATTAAAAGGAATACCGGCATCTATATCGTGCGAAGGATAAATATAAATTTTACCATTAAATACGTGCGCCGATGGATCGGCGGTATAAATATGGGATACCAAGGGTTGCGAAATTGCTTTTTTATTAATTTGATCGAAATTAATTTCTTCAATACTATCTTCTGGCATTAGTCGTGTTTTTGTTTTATATAAAATAATTAAGTTCTTTTTTCTTTTAAATCGGTCTCTATTTGTACTTCCATTTTTTTATCTATTTTATAGAAAAATAATAGCGTAACGCCCGTTAAAAACGGTATTGCAGGAAAAATACTGACCAATAATTTGATTCCGTTTACAGCAAAATCTGTTTGGGTTGGTGAATTTGGCACATAGTGAAAATAGCCTAAAAACAGGGTTGTCAATGAACCTCCAATACTTAAACCTGCTTTTAAACCTACCATCATAGCCGAAAAAATAATTGCTGTAGCACGGCGGTTATTCAGCCATTCTGAGTAATCAGCAACATCAGCAATCATTGCCCACAAAAGCGGAATTGTGATTCCGTAGAAAAATCCATGTAAAATCTGGGAGAAAAATATGAAGCCAATGGCCGTTGGCGGAAAGAAATAAAAGGCGAGAACAAATAAGGTCGAAATGAATAAAAACAAACCGAATATATTTCTCTTACCGTATTTATCAGCCAAGCTTTTCGACAAAGTAATTCCGACAATCATAAAGATAATTCCGCCCGCATTAAATAACCCAAAACCTGCAGAAACGGGATCATTTCCAAAATAATTCAATCCTATTTTTGACAATACATCTAAAATTGGTTGTATAAAAAGTGCCAATTGTTCTTTATTGACATAATTTTCAAAATAATACACATAAGAACCTCCTTTCATTGACAAAGTAATGAATACCAGCGTTGTAAGACTTAACATAATCAGCCAAGGCTTGTTTTTCATTAAATCGCTTAGGTCTTCACGGACACTGGATTTTTGTTCCGGTTTTGGAATAATACGCTCTTTTGTTGTTAAAAATGTGATCAGCAGCATGATTGTACCAATAATAGCCAAAACGGTCATTACTTTTTCAATACCTATAGCTTTGTCTCCATTTCCGGCACTTTTAATAATTCCCAGCATAAAAACCTGAACGAAGAATTGTGCAAACATAACGGCCACAAAACGATAGGACGACAGACTATTTCTTTCTTTCATGTCGCCTGTAATAACACCACTCAAAGCTGAATAGGGCAAATTATTGCTGGCATAAAACAGTAGTAATAAAGTATAGGTTGCAACGGCATAAATTACTTTTCCATGATAAGAGAAATTAGGTGTGGAAAAAGCTAATAATGCAATGACACCTAAAGGTATGGCAGTTATTAAAATCCATGGTCTAAATTTTCCCCATTTTGTAATGGTTCTGTCTGCTAATACACCTATAATAGGATTAAAAATAAAAGCCGCCACTAATCCCACAACAAGCATAATGATCGAAGAATCTGTAGGTGATAATCCATAAATATCAGTATAAAAATATGCCAGGTAGGTCATTAAAGTCTGGAAAACTAAATTTGCAGCAAGATCTCCTAAGCTATACCCTATTTTTTCTTTAATGGATAATTTTTGTGAAATGTAATTCATTATTTATGTGGTTAATTTGGTACGAAATCAAATTTTATTTTTCTAAGATTTCGTTTAGTTATTTGGTTTTGTAAAGCAAACAATTAATAAAACAATCGGTTGTGTAAATTTATATAAAAAAACAGAACACACAAGTTCATTTTACATTATTTCAGTAAATAAAATAAAAGGCACATTCGGTTGTGTACTCTGCAAGAAAAAATGTTTTTTAAGGGCAATTTTTATTGTTTTGTATCTTTTAATTTAATTACACTGTCATAAGCTTTTTTATGCTTTAAGTCTTTATCAAATAACAATGGGTAATTTGTCCTGCCTTTTATAGGCCAGTCATTTAACCACGACTGTCCATCATGAACTCCCCAAAATGTTACACGGCTAATTTTATCTTTATGCTTTAAAAATAATTTAAAAATTGCGGCGTAACGGTCAGCAAGTTTTACCTGTACAGAATCCGGAAGTGTTTTAGGATAAGGATTCATTTTAGCATTTGCTTCAAAATTCTGATTTACATCGGCACCATTTAAATCTCGTGGATTTGGCAGTACAGAAATATCAAGTTCAGTAAAAGCTACTTTTACACCAAGGGCAGAATATTCTAAAATACTTTTCTCAATTTCTTCTAATGATGGATGCTGCAATTTCCAATGTGCCTGAATACCCACACCATCAATTTTTCCTCCTGCTGCCTTGATCTTTTTGATTAAAGCAATATTTCCGGCTCTTTTGGCCGGCTCTTCATTATTATAATCATTATAATACAAATCTACTTTTGGATCAGCAGCTGCAGCCCACTTAAAAGCGTCTACAAGATATCTGTCTCCAAGCGTATTTAAAAAAATCGATTTTCTTAAAGTCCCGTCCTCGTTCAAAGCTTCATTGACCACATCCCAGGAATCAACTCTGCCTTTGTATTTAGAAACAATTGTAGTGATATGATCTTTCATAAAAGCTTTCATTTCTGTGCTGTCTTTAATTTTTTGCATCCAAGGCGCCAGCTGGCTGTGCCAAATTAAAGTGTGACCATGAATAAACATCTTGTTTTTTTCGCCATAGGCAATAAATTTATCCGTCAGGGTAAAATCATATTTGTCTTTAAAAGGATGTACAAACATCGATTTCATGATATTCTCGGCTGTTATAGCATTAAACTCCTTTTTTATTAACGAATCTTCTTTGGCGTTTTTTTCTTCAATTTGATCTGCACTCAAGGCAGTTCCTATATAAAAATCATTTTTATAACTGTCTTTTAATGAAATAGCAGTTTTTTCTTTTTTCACATTACAGCTGCTTAAAATTATAAGAGACAAGAGCGGTAAATAGCGATTAATTAATCTCATTTTTATTGGTTTAAGGTTAGTAGTTAATTTTATTCCTGAGTTTTTAAAATTTCAAAAAATATTGTTTTCAAGCTTATAAGCGATTCCCATTTCCAATCCCCGGAGTTCGGCAAGACCTTTTAATCTTCCCACTAAAGAATATCCCGGATAGGTTTCTTTTTCTTTGTCAACGTCATGCAAAAATCCATGATCAGGACGCATAGGCAAACTTACTTTTCTGGAATTCATTAGTAAAAGAATTTTTTCGACAATGCTTTCCATTTTTGTATCACCCATCAAATGTTCTGATTCCCTGAAAATAGTTTCGCTTTCGCGGAAGGTATTTCGAAGATGTAAAAAGTGAATTCTGTCTCCCCAATCATCAATAATTCTTTCCAGATTATTTTTCGGATCTGCTCCCAACGAGCCTGTACAATAACACAATCCATTCGAATTTAAAGGAACTGCAAACAATATTTTTTTGATATCATCTTCGGTAGAAACAATTCTGGGCAAACCTAAAACCGAAAATGGCGGATCATCAGGATGTATGGCTAATTTTGAATCACATTCAGCAGCCACTGGAGCTACTTCTGATAAGAAATAAATCAGGTTTTCTCTTAATTTCTCATTAGTAATTTCAGCGTAATTATCTAATAGTGAAAGAATTTCCTGAGCTGTAAAATTGATTTTACTGCCCGGCAATCCTAATAACACATTTTTAAAAAGTAATTCTTTTTCTTCTTGCGAAAGTTTATTACCAAATTGTAGCGCTTTTTCTTTTTCGGTTTCAGAATAATCATTTTCTGAATTGGGTCTTTTTAACAAAAAAACATCAAAATAAGTAAAGGCTTCCTGATTATATAACAAAGCCTTACTTCCATCTTCATTGACAAAATTGTGATCTGTTCTAACCCAGTCTAAAACCGGCATAAAATTATAAGTGATGATTTTAATGCCGCACTCTGAAAGATTTTTGATGCTAATTTTATAGTTTTCAATGTATTGCAAATAGTTTCCGGTGGCGCGTTTTATTTCTTCATGAACAGGCAAGCTTTCTACAACCAACCACTCTAATCCGCCTTCGATAATCATTTGTTTCCTTTCTTCAATTTGATCAATTGTCCAGATTTCTCCAACAGGAATATGATGCAAAGCCGTCACAATTCCTGCTGCTCCGGCTTGCTTGATATCTTTTAAAGTCACATTATCCTGAGGACCAAACCAACGCATGGTTTGCTGCATTTTTATCATACTAAACTACTATTAGAATTATTTAAACATAGATTCTGTGTTGATTTCCAAATTAAATATAATGTGTTAGCTATTTTTTCACGCAGATTAAGCAGATTTTATTTTTTAATCTTTATAATCCTTTAATTCTATCTAACTCTTTGCGAAAGGAACGCAGATGATACGGATTTTAAAAATAATAGATGAAAAATCCGTTTAATCCGCGTTCCTCTATAGGCAATTTAAGTTAGCAACTATTTACTTCGTCCGTTCGCTATCGCTCGGGTGTCAAAGTCCGAAAACCTCTTTCTTAAAATCTGTGGCTTTGATTTAAAAACCAATACTATTTCCTCCATCAACTGGCAAAATGGTTCCGGTTGTATATTTTGATTCGCTCAAGGCGAAATAATACACCGCATCTGCAATATCTGATGGTTCCCCTAAAACACCCATCGGTGTTCTCGAAAGTACCTTGTTTTTTCTTTCCGGATCATTGTCCAAAGCTTTCTCTGACATTTTTGTTTTAATAAAACCCGGTGCGATACAATTTACCCGAATCCCAACTGGCGCCAATTCTACTGCCATTGCACGTGTCATGGATTCAATTGCTCCTTTACTGGCAGAATATGCTATTACTTTCGGAATTCCGTATTGTGAAGCCATTGAACTAATGTTAATAATACTTCCACCGCCATTTTCTTTCATATTTTTTACAACAGCTTTACTAACGGCAAAAACACTTAACAAATTGGTATGAATTACTGATAAAAAATCTTCATCAGTAACTTCTAAAAATTCCTTTTTCAGATTGATTCCTGCATTATTTACCAAAATATCAATCGGATTTTCTCTGGTCAGATTCTCGATCATTTCTGCAATTCCATCAATATTATTAAGATCAAAAAGCACAGGAATTGCATTGGGTCCAATTTCTTTGCAAGCTTCTTGTGTTTTTTCTTTTGTTCTTCCAATTATATAGGTTTTGATTCCGTTATCGCATAATTTTTTTGCTGTTGCAAAACCCAAACCCGAATTTCCTCCGGTTACAATTGCTGTTTTTGTGCTCATGTTTTTTAAAATATATTTATCGGACGCTGATTAAACTGATTCGCTATCGCGAAAACGCTGATTTACACAGATTTTTTTATTTTTTATTGGAAAAAATCCGTTTTTTTCCTTGTCTTCGCGATAGCGAATCCGTCTCATCCGCGTTACAATTACTCAATAGTTCATTTACCTATCCATTCCCTGGTGCAAAAGGAAATTTTAATGATTTAAAATAGTCTAAGGACAGTTTTGGCTTCTCTACTCCAACCGGCAATTCTTTACCCGAATATTGCTGAAAATAAAGCAGGCAGGCATCGCGCCACCACTTTGCTTCCTGATACTGAATTTTTAATAACATCTGGACTTCCTTAAAACGGTCATTGTCAACATATTTTTCAGTTTTGTTCCAGGTATTCTGCATTTCTTTTACCTGATTTACACCTTCCTGATATTTTAAAGCCAGACCATCCCAAAGTGTTTGTCCATTTTTTAGTTTATAATCCCAGGAAACATGATGAAACCACAATAAATCTTTCTCGGGACAGGTATCCGGATTATCAAAAATTTTCGCTATTTCAGGAGCATATTGTGCTGTGGCATTGGTTCCCGTTTTAGAACGGTCGAAACCTATTCCGTTTTTATCAGCTTTGTGATAATACACCGGATTCCATTCCGGTCTTCATAAATTAGAAACCCACGGTCCCGGACCATAATGATGCCCTGTATCCATAATGTGATGCAAACCCAAAGGCGTCATGTAATTTACAACTGCTTCTCTTGATTCAATCATCATAGCCGCAACCGGTTTTATGAAATTTTCATCGTTCGAAAATGTACACCTCAACCATTCATCAGCAATAGTTTCTGAGTCTAAATAAGGATTCCAGGCTAGTCTTCCAAAGCCATACCAATTCGCTTGTGCAAAAGGATGTCCGGTCCAGTTTAGATCATTTCCTATATTCGAAACACCCGCAATACCGGTAAGTTTTGTATGACTCAAAGAACCATCAATTACTTTGGCAATCGTAGTACCTTTCCCTTTTTGATAGGTGTCAGACTCTAAAACTTCCTGAAATAATTTGGGCAGATAAACCAAATGAGAACTAAAACCCAGATATTCCTGTGTGATTTGAAACTCCATCATTAAAGGTGTTTTTTGCATCGCACCAAACATGGGATGAAAAGGTTCACGAGGCTGAAAATCGATTGGACCATTTTTTACCTGAACAATCACATTTTCTCTAAATTTTCCGTCGTAAGGCACAAATTCAGCGTATGCTTGTTTTGCACGATCATTAGCGTCATGTTCTGAATACACAAATGCACGCCACATAATTATGCCCCCAAAAGGTGCTACAGCATCAGCCAGCATATTGGCTCCGTCAACGTGGTCTCTTCCGTAATTTTGAGGCCCAGGCTGACCTTCTGAATTTGCTTTCACTAAAAAGCCTCCAAAATCAGGGATTTGCTTGTAAATTTCAGCTGCTTTATTTTTCCACCACTTTATTACTTCAGCATCTTTTGGGTCGGCCGTTTTTAAACCTCCAATTTCAATTGGTGCCGAAAATCTTGCAGTTAAATATACTTTTATTCCGTAGGGTCTGTATACATTAGCCAAAGCTTGAACTTTCTCTAAATATTGAGGTGTTAAGATTAGAGCATTTGCATTTACATTAGTCAAAACAGTTCCGTTAATCCCAATTGATGCATTGGCTCTGGCATAATCAATATAACGCTGATCTATAAAATCTGGTAATTTTTGCCAATTCCATAAAGAGAATCCGGCGTAACCGCGTTCAACAGTTCGGTCTAAATTATCCCAATGATTTAAGATTCTGATATTTGTTTTTGGCGAATCAATACTATTTAAATTTGAAATCGGCTGATTAGTCTGAATTAATCTTAAGAAACTATAAACACCATATAAAACACCAATATCTTTTTTTCCTGTAATGACAATCTGTTTTTTATTTTTTAATGAAATCGATTTTATAATAAAACCTTCTTCATTAATCTGATCAAAATTTCCAATTTCTTTTTGAAATTCTGAACCTAGCGATTCTTTAGAACCAATAATAATTGTATTATCTCCCGTAATTATTGACTTATTTTCAAATTTCTTTCCTAACATCTCACCCAAACCTAATTCTAATTCAGAACAGGCAATTTTTACAGTCTCAGAATTTCCCAAAGAAACAATTCCTTGAATATTTGAAAGATATTCTGCTCTTAAATCATCGTTAGCAACCTTACTGTATTGAAGCCACAATTTATAATCCTTTTGAGCAGAAGCTGAAAAGGAAACCAAAAGAAACCAGAAAACATATCTTAATAAAGTCATCTACTATTTAATTATATTCTTCAAATTTTTCATTTTGAAATAATCAGTATTTTACAGCTTAATGAAAGCATTTGATGAAATTTTAAAGTAAATAATACATTATCACAAATAAAACAACAACTGCAATCGGTTGCGTAAAAATATAATATTGTTATTTAAGAAAAAAATTTTACACCTGTTTTTTTGCAAAAACTCATTTTACAAACAAAAAAGCAGGATAATTTTAAAATT
This sequence comes from uncultured Flavobacterium sp., assembly GCF_963422545.1. NCBI lineage: Bacteria > Pseudomonadati > Bacteroidota > Flavobacteriia > Flavobacteriales > Flavobacteriaceae > Flavobacterium > uncultured Flavobacterium sp. The sequence goes on along the minus strand of NZ_OY730259.1, from coordinate 9,180 downwards.
ATCCTGCTTTTTATAGGGCTAAATTAAAGATTTAAAACACTGAATTACAATTCTTTAAACTTTATTATTATCGTTTGTAATACGCTACAATACTTGCTTTGGCTAATGTTTGATTCCAAAGATTAAAGCCTACTACGGCAGGATTTGTATTCTCGTTCGTTCCTAGTTTATCTGTTTTGAGGGCATAAACCGTTATAATGTATTGGTGAAATCCATGACCTGCCGGCGGACAAGGTCCTCCAAATCCTTTAATTCCATAATCTGTAATACTTTGCACAGCACCTTTAGGTATCAAATTACTCTTAGTTCCAGCATTGGTCACCAATTCGTTCACGTTTGCAGGAATATCAAATACTACCCAATGCCAGAATCCGCTTCCGGTTGGTGCGTCAGGATCATACATAGTTATGGCAAAACTTTTTGTTCCTTCCGGAGCATTCTTCCAGGACAATTCTGGTGACTGATTTTCTCCTGAACAGCCAAATCCGTTGAATTCCTGAATTTTAGAAGCTTCTCCTCCTAAATCTTTACTGCTTAGCGTAAATGTTTTTTGTCCAAAAATTGTTGTAGTAAAAATTAAAAACAGCACTACAACTAAATTTACCTTTTTCATTTTATTTTGATTTAAAATTTTAAGCAAATTTAGATTTGGTAACGCAAAAGAAACTTTAGAGAAAGAACCAAAAACTGTTGCTAAAAGCTCAATTTTTCAAGTGATATTTTGGTGTTACGCCGTACTTTGATTTGTAAGCCTGAGTAAAGCTTGACAAATTTTCGTAACCTACTTCATAATAAATTTCAGATGGATTTTTTTTCTCCTTTTGCAGCAAATAATGGGCAAATTCCAATCTTTTATTCTGGAACCATTTTATTGGCGATTCTGAATAATGTTTTTCAAATTCTCTTTTAAATGTAGATACACTCATATTACACAAAAAAGACAATTCTTTCAGTGTTAACTTATTAAGATGACTGTTTTCGATAACCTGAATGAATTTTTGCGTGACATTGTCACTGTTTACAGTCAGAGAATAAAGAAATTCTGTTCCGTACTTTTCTGTTAAATAAAGCATTATTTCTTCAAACTTAACTTCAAGGATTTTCTTCTGAATATCTTTTGAAAGTTTAGAAATATCCACCAAACTCTGTACAAAGCGCTTTAGAAACGCATCATATTCAAAAGCATAAACAGATTTATACGCTGTTGAATCGATTTTGTTTAATTCAATTTTTCTGATGAATCTGGATACCACTTCATTGGTAAAAAACAAAAGCACACTTCTGTAATTGGAAACATTCGAAAGTTTTTCAGTCATTAAACAATTTCCGGATTTCATAACCAGAAATTTAGAATCGTCTATAGATAAAGCTGAATTATCAAAAATGACTTCCTTAGTTCCTTCAATAAGGAAACTAAAAATATTTTGATTTAAAATGATTTGCTGTTTAGCAATTTCTTTTGAACTGCTGTAATCAAAAACTTGAACAGGCTGCGAATTGTCTAAATTCAACTCATCAGGAATTGTAATGGTATACATATTATTATCATTTCACTTCCGTTCCTAAAGATTTACTTTTATCTGAAGATTCACGTATGAGGACTTGTGTATTTAAGAATGTAATTTCTTTGGCATCTTCTTCCTTCGCCGATTTTAGATTTTTGATAATCAGCTCAGCTGCAGCTTTACCCATTTTCTCAGCAGGATGTGTTATAGTAGAGATATTAGGCTCAATGATTTCAGAGATTGGATCATTGTTAAACCCAATAACCGCAAACTCTTCAGGTATTTTAATACCTCTTTTTTTAGCAGTCTGCACTGCGCTTACTGCGAGAATATCTCCAGGCGCAAAAAGACCATCCGGAGGAGTCTTTAAATCAAATAATTCATTGCATGCCTTTACCCCATCTTCATACGTCATTTCTTTCAGACTGATAATCAGACTATCATCAACAGGCAGTTCATGTTCTAATAAGGCATCGATATACCCTCTTTTTCGCTCATTATAAAGAGTGCCAAATTCTGATCCGGCAGTTAAATGGGCAATTCTTTTGCATCCTTGTTCTATCAAATGCTTTGTTGCCTTGTAGCCTGCCAGATAATTATTGATTACAACACGAAAAGTATCATAATCTCTGGGAACTCTGTCGACAAATACTAAGGGAATATTGTTATTAGAAAATTGCTTAAAATGGGAAGTATCCTTGGTTTCCATTGCCAGTGAGCATATAACGCCACTTACTCTGTTGCTGTATAAGGATTTGGCCAAATTCACCTCCGTCTCGTATGAATCATGCGACTGCATAATAATAACTGAATATTCAGACTTTTGGGCCGCAATTTCAATACCACTAATTAAAGAGGACAAAAAAGGCTGCGTTACCGTTGGGATTAAAATACCAATAGTTCTTGATTTATTACCGCGTAAACCTGCTGCCAAAGTGTTAGGAACAAAACCCATTTCCTTGGCGGTCTGCTTTACCTTTTTGATTGTCTTATCACTGATAGTATGATGATCTTTTAAAGCTCTTGAAATCGTTGATGTAGCCAGATTAAGCTTCTCGGCAATATCATATATCGTTACATGTCTGTGTTCTTCCATCAATTATAATACTAAGATCAGTAAATGTAAATTATTTTAATGATATAACAACCCATTGTCTATGCATTTGTTAAATTCTAATAAAATCAAATTTACTTTAATTTAAAATAGATTTTTTTCCTTTATTCAAATATAAACTACTACAGTCCAATACTTTATTGTAAAAATTGTACTTTTATATATCTGAAATACAAAATAATGTTACTTTTTATATTATTTAAAATTCAGTCCATAAATTTACGATATATCGTAAATAAAAAATAACCCGATAAATCTATAAACCTTTGATTTAAAAGGATTTCTTGCTTTCGGCACATTCATTGGCTTATGTCTAGCATCCAATTATTAATTTAAAAGATGTAAACATGAAAATAACAGGTAAGTATAAAACTAGAAAAATTATCTTTCTTACAAAGCCTCCAAACATCAACATAAACAAAAAAATTAGCAGCAATTAATTTGACATATCGTTAAAGCTATTTCTGCAAGAGATTTTTTATTCAACAGTATTTCAATTAACAACTCAAATAAAGCGGGTGTCTTTACATATCAAAAATAGGTAGAATTCCAGATTATCTTTTTTCTTAATCTACATTAATCGATAGCCATTTTCACCTTGTCTAAGTTTGTAAAAGAAATTTAACAACATCTATTAAATCAAAATTAGATTGAATCGCCTCCCTGATTTTGACATTTATCAATAAAATTTTAATAATCTAAAAAAACCTAAAAACAATGAGCACATTTAAAGTACAAGACGGAACAGAAATTTTTTACAAAGATTGGGGAACAGGACAACCAATCGTTTTTCACCACGGATGGCCATTATCCAGTGATGACTGGGATGCACAAATGATGTTTTTCTTAAAACAAGGATACAGAGTTATTGCACATGATCGCCGTGGACACGGTCGCTCTGGCCAAAGTTCAACAGGAAACAATATGGAAACATATGCATCAGACATAGCTGAATTAACAGCTGCTCTTGACTTAAAAAATGCGATTCACGTTGGTCACTCAACCGGTGGCGGAGAAGTAATACGTTATGCAGCAAAATATGGTAAAGAACGTGTTGCAAAAGCGGTAATAATTAGTGCTGTAACACCAATTATGATTCAAAATGAAACAAATCCTGAAGGTGTGCCATTAGCTGTTTTTGATGAAATAAGACAAGGTACAGGTTTTAACAGAGCACAATATTTTTATGATTTTCCTATTCCATTTTACGGATGGAACCGCGAAGGAAAAATAGTTCAGGAAGGAATTAAACAAAATTGGTGGCGTCAGGGAATGATGGGCTCAGTACTTTCTCATTATGAAGGAATAAAAGCTTTCTCTGAATCAGATTTTACAGAAGATCTAAAAAGTTTAGATATTCCTGTTTTAGTATTACACGGAGAAGATGATCAGATCGTTCCTTACAATCAGGCACCAAAAGCTGCTGACCTATTGAAAAACGGAAAACTAATTTCTTATCCTGGATTTCCTCACGGAATGCCAACTACAGAAGCAGAAACAATCAATAACGATATTTTGGCTTTTATTAAATCATAAGCAAAATATTAAATTAATCAAAACTGCCTGGAAGGGTTCGCTTTAAAAGGCAGTTTTAAATTTTCTAATTATGAGTTCATTTCAACAACCCGCCTTTGATACCGTTACAGAAGCTTTACAATGGCTGAATCAGCAAGGTTTTACAGAAAACTTTAATCTTGATGAAAACTGTATCCGTTATAATAATAACACGCAAAGTATGTCTCCGGAAGAATTCAAAATTGAATATTTATTCCGTTTTGAAGGAGATACAGATCCTGGTGATGAAGATATTGTGTATGGAATAATATCTGAAATCTATAACATAAAAGGTGTTTTGACAAGTGCTTTTGGAATTTATGCCGACGCTATTTCTACAGAAATGATCAAAAAGCTTTCAACACATTAATCATATTTTCAATATAGCAATAATAAATTTACGAAATATCGTAAACGAAAAACATTGCTTTAAAACATAAACACCAATATAACAACAAATTACAAACTTGGTATTTTATTGGCTTAATTAATAATATTAAATATAAAAACTTATGAAACCATCAGTAAACTTATTATCTCCAGAAAACCACGCTTTAGTATTAATTGACTTTGAAGGGCAAATGGCATTTGCTACAACAAGCATTGCACTAAGTGAATTGCGTACTAATGTTGCTATCATTAGCGGTGCATCAAAAATATTTAATGTACCTACTATCGTTACAACAGTTGCCGAAGAAAGCTTTTCCGGTCCGGTTTTCCCAGAAGTTGAAGAATTTTATCCAATGGCAACTTCAGGATATATCGATCGTACAACAATGAATACATGGGAAGACGAAAATGCTTATAAAGCAATTACAGGTACAAAAAAACAAAAATTAGTGCTTGCAGGATTATGGACAGGCGTTTGCATCGTTGGCCCAGCCCTATCTGCAATTGACGAAGGTTATGAAGTTTACATTATTACAGATGCCTGTGGAGATGTAAGCAAAGAAGCTCACGAACGCGCGATAGAAAGAATGATACAAGCGGGTGCAAAACCAATGACTTCTATCCAATATTTATTAGAACTTCAAAGAGACTGGGCACGCGAAGAAACATACGTTCCTGTAATGAATCTAATGACAAAATACGGCGGATCTTATGGTTTAGGAATTCATTATGCACATAACATGTTGAAACACTAATTCAACTTTTTCATTCATTTTATTATAAATCTTTTACGCTTCATTATCTTGGAATCATCAAAATCCATATCGCAAAAAAACAAGAACTTCGGGATCATCGTGATGTGTTTTCTATTAATTGGAAGCATCGCATCGGCACAAAATTTTAAGCTTTTGCGCTATGACGAAAATTATGAATTTCTAAAAGATTCGAGCAGAAACTTTTATCAGAATTTAAAATTCATTCCTTTAAATAAAGAGAAAGATTTTTATATGTCTCTTGGAGGTGAAGCCCGATATGAATATGTTGATTTCGACAATGAAGACTGGGGAAGACTTAATATTGGTCACAACAACTTTTTATTACAGCGTTATGATCTTCATACCGATCTTCATTTAGGAAAAACCTTTAGAGTATTTGCACAATTACGAAGTGCTTTACAAAACGGACGAATCAATGGTCCACGTGGTATAGACGAAGATCAATTGAATGTTCAGAATCTTTTTTTAGATGTCAATTTATATCAGAAAGAAGATAAAAAGCTAACTATTCGCGCCGGTAGACAAGAATTAGATTATGGTTCCGGAAGATTGATTTCGGTTAGAGAAGGTCCAAATGCGAGACTTTATTTTACAGGGGGAAAAATAATGTACTCCTCTGCCCGATTCTCGATTGACGGATTTGCCATGATGGCGGATACCGTTTACACAGGAGTTTTTGATAATAAAATGTCGAAACAGCTTAATCTTTGGGGAGTTTATTCTAAAATAATATTTCCAAAAGCAGGAAATCTTGATCTTTATTACCTCGGATTCAGGAGAGACGAATCGCTGTTTGAAGAAGGAATCGCTCCAGAAAAACGACATACCATTGGCACAAGATTTTGGAAATATGGTGGAGGTTTTATTTATAATCTGGAAGCGGCATATCAATTTGGTTCTTTTGGTTCTGGCGACATAAACGCGTGGACAGGATCGATTGATATTGGCTATTCTTTTGAAAACGTGAAATTTAAGCCCACAATAAACCTGCGAAATGATTATATTTCAGGTGATAAAAATCAAGGTGACGGAAGTTTGCAAACGTTCAATCCGTTATATCCAAAAGGAGGCTATTTTGGTTTCAGTCCGCAAGTGGGCCCGGTAAACCTTATAGATATTCATCCATACGCCACCATGGATTTATTACCACAGTTAAAAATGCAACTCGATATGGTTTTTAACTGGAGATATTCACTACAGGATGGTGTTTACAGACCAAGTGGCACACTGAATCTTCGCGGAAGTTCTTCGACAGAACGCTATATGGGGACAGCTTATCTTGCCAATTTTACTTATAGTGTAAACAAATATATTTCTGTCGTAAGCGGTATTCAATATTTTAAAACCGGTGCCTTTATCGACGATATCATTCCAAATTCTAAAGACGGTGTTTTCTTTAATGCCAGACTAGGATTTAAATTTTAACAACAATTGATTTAAACATATAGCTATATTAGAAACTAGTTTCTTTTAATATTCTTTTTTATTCATTTCAGAATATAAATCTATCCCGATAGCTATCGGGACTATGCCTTAAATATTTTTCACGATCACACTAACGTTACCTAAAATTCAGAACTATGAAAAATTTATCGATTTTCTCAAAATACAGACTTAGATATACTGCTCTAATTCTTTTTATCACAATATTTGCAAATACTGCTTTAGCACAAACCGCTGCACTTGGAACAAAGGTTACCTGGGGAAAAGTAGACGGAGTTGCCGTAAACGGATTGGTTCAGGGACCATCAACAGCCGAAGCCGATTTACAAGTTGCCTGTGTTTTTGAATACACAGAAGGTGATATTTTTAACCCTCCAGCCCTTCCTGCAAACTTAAACGGAATGGTACATTTGGATGATGCCTTAAAAGGAATTATTACCGAATTACGCAAAAGCGGAAAATTTACAGGTCATGCCCTTGAAACTTTACTGATTACACCTCCAAAAGGTACCTTGGCATCCAAACAATTATTACTTATTGGTCTTGGTGACCGCAATAAATTTACACCAGATTTAATGATTAGTGTAGGAAGTACAGCAATGCGCGAAGCACTACGTTTAGGTGTTAGTAATTATTCTTTTGCAAGTGATATCAAAGATGCCGGAATCGATTCTCCAACCGCTTTAGTAGCGACAAATGTAGTTTTAGGATCTTTTGAAGCTTACAGAACACAAACTTATTTAAAAGATAAAAAATTATCAGACTGTAAGCCATTAACACAAATCACGCTGCTTGCCGGTCCTGCTTTTTACAATGTTGCCGGCGAAGGAATCAAAGAAGCAATTGCAAAACTTAACGCTAAATAACTGAATTATGAAAGCAGATCTTATTTTATTCAACGGTAAAATTCATAGTTTCAATTCCAAAACACCAAATGTTACGGCCGTTGCCATCAAAGACGGAAAATTTATTGCAGTTGGAAACGACAGCAACGTAATGGAATTTGCATCTGAGGAAACCAAAATAATCGACCTTCAACATAAAACAGTGGTTCCGGGAATCAACGATTCGCACATTCACCTTATTCGAGGCGGTTTAAACTATAATTTAGAGTTACGCTGGGATGGCGTTCCTTCGCTTGCAGATGCACTTAGAATGCTAAAAGAACAAGTTGATCGTACTCCAAATCCGCAATGGGTTCGTGTTGTTGGTGGCTGGTCTGAGTTTCAATTTGCTGAACGCCGAATGCCAACTTTAGAAGAAATCAATGCAATTGCTCCTGACACTCCGGTTTTTATTCTGCATTTATATGATCGTGCTATTATGAACAGGGCAGCACTAAAAGCAGTTGGTTATACTAAAAATACGCCGGCACCTCCGGGAGGACAAATTGAAAGAGATTCTAATGGAGAACCAACCGGACTTATTATCGCTACGCCAAATGCCATGATTTTGTATTCGACTTTGGCAAAAGGTCCAACACTTTCTTACGAACATCAAATCAATTCTACTCGTCATTTCATGAAAGAATTGAATCGTTTTGGGATTACAAGTGTTATTGATGCCGGTGGAGGTTTTCAGAATTTTCCTGACGATTATAAAGTAGTCAACGAATTGAATGAAAAAAAACAATTAACGGTTAGAATTGCCTACAACCTTTTTACTCAAAAACCAAAAAACGAATTTGAAGATTTTGAGGATTGGATTGATACTGTAAAACTATATCAGGGAGATGATATGTACCGTCATAACGGTGCCGGTGAAATGTTAGTTTTTTCTGCAGCCGATTTTGAAGATTTTCTACAGCCAAGACCTGATCTTCCTGAAAACATGGAAGCTGAACTTGAAAAAGTAGTGCGTCTTTTAGTTGAAAACCGCTGGCCGTTTAGACTTCATGCTACTTATAACGAAAGTATTACAAGGTTCTTAAATGTATTCGAAAAGATCAATAAGGAAATTCCGTTTAACGGATTGCCTTGGATATTTGATCACGCCGAAACGATTGATGAACGAAACATTGAACGTGTTAAACTGCTGGGCGGCGGTATCGCCGTACAAAGCCGAATGGCATATCAAGGAGAATATTTCACTGACCGATACGGAGCAAAAGCAGCCGAACACACACCGCCAATTAAAAAAATGATTGAAATGGAAGTTCCTGTTGGAGGAGGTTCTGATGCAACCAGAGTTAGCAGTTATAATCCGTGGGTTTCAATGTATTGGATGACAGTCGGAAAAACTGTTGGAGGTTTACAATTATATAACGAAAGTAGATTAAGCAGAAAAACGGCTTTAGAATTGTACACCAGAGGAAGTGCCTGGTTTTCACAGGAACAAACAAAAAAAGGAGACATCAGAACAGGAATGTTTGCCGATCTTGTAGTTTAGATCGTGATTA